>JANXWR010000455.1 GCA_025351025.1 Burkholderiales bacterium
TCGGCGTCGCGGATCAGGTCGAGCGCCATCCACTCGACGAAGAAATGCGTCTTCGCCTTGACGTTCTGCTGATATAGCGTGTGCAGCATGGCGTGACCGGTGCGGTCGGCCGCAGCGCAGGCGCGCTGCACGGGCTTTTCGCCATAGTTGGCGGTATGGCCGCCGAACGGACGCTGGTAGATGGTGCCGTCCGGGTTGCGGTCGAACGGCATGCCGAAATGCTCGAGCTCGTAGACGACGTTCGGCGCCTCGCGGCACATGAACTCGATCGCGTCCTGGTCGCCCAGCCAGTCGCTGCCCTTGACGGTGTCGTAGAAGTGGTAGTGCCAGTTGTCCTCGCTCATGTTGCCGAGCGAGGCGCCGATGCCGCCCTGCGCGGCGACGGTGTGGGAGCGGGTCGGGAACACCTTGGAGAGCACGGCGACGTTGAGCCCGGCCCGCGCCATGCGCAGAGACGCCTGCATGCCGGATCCGCCGGCGCCGACGATGACGACGTCGAAGCGGCGCGTCGGCACCGAGGAAGTGGCGATCGCAGGGCCGGCCATCACAGTCTCCACAGCACTTGCACGGCCCAGCCGGCGCAGCCGACCAGCCAGACGATGGTCAACACCTCGAGGCCGAGGCGCAGGCCCATCGACTTGACGTAGTCCATCCAGATGTCGCGCACGCCAACCCACACATGCCAGAGCATCGAGACGATGACGACGAAGGTCAGCACCTTCATCCACTGGCGGGCGAAGATCGACGACCACTTGTAGTAGTCGATCGGCCCGCCGACCAGGAGCTGGACCAGCACGGCGACCGTGAAGACGGCCATGACCAGCGCCGTGAAGCGCTGCGAGAGCCAGTCGCGCAGGCCGTAGTGGGCGCCGACGACGAGCCGTTTCGAACCGAAGGTGGTGGACATCCTGTGCGCTCAGAAAAGCGAGAAGAGCTTGGCGCCGAGCACCAGCGTGAGCAAGGTGCTGAGACCGATCGCGGCCCACGCCGAATCGCGCCCGAACTCGAGGCCGACGGCATGCGTCGCGTCCATCCAGAGGTGGCGCAGCCCGGCGCAGAAGTGCATCAGGTAGGCCCAGATCAGGGCGAAGGCGACGAGCTTGAAGATCCAGCCCGGCAGGCCGGCGATGCCGTAGGCGAACAGGCTGCTGAACTGCTCGAACGAGGATTCGGAGGTGAGGCTGGTGTCGAACATCCAGATCGCGAACGGCAGCAGCAGGAACATCGTGAAGCCGCTGATGCGATGCAGGATCGAGACCCATCCGGCCGGCGGCAGGCGATACGATGCGAGCTGTGTGACGTGGATATTGCGATAGACCGGCCGAACCTTGGCGGGTTGTTCTTTCAGCGACATGACCATGTCCAGCCTTTTTGTTCGAGAGCGAGCCGCTGTGCGCAGCCTGACGATTTTATTGCAACGCAACAGACTTTAACCGCGCCGGTCTGCCCCCGCCCGCCCGTCACCCATCCACCTCTTTGTCTTTGGAGTCTCCATGAGCAAGTCCCCTGTCCGCGTCGCGGTCACCGGCGCCGCCGGCCAGATCGGTTACGCCATCGTCTTTCGCATCGCCTCCGGTGAAATGCTCGGTGAGGATCAGCCTGTCATCCTCAGCCTGCTCGAGGTGCCAATGGAAAAGCCGCAGCAGGCGCTGCAAGGCGTGATGATGGAGCTGCAGGACTGCGCCTTTCCGCTGCTCGCCGGCATGGAAGCGCACGGCGATCCGATGACGGCCTTCAAGGATGCCGACTACGCGCTGCTGATCGGCTCCAGGCCGCGCGGCCCGGGCATGGAACGCGCCGAGTTGCTTGCCGTCAACGCCGAAATCTTCACCGCCCAGGGCAAGGCGCTCGACGCCGTGGCCAGGCGCAGCGTCAAGGTGCTGGTCGTCGGCAACCCGGCCAACACCAACGCCTACATCGCCATGAAGAGCGCGCCCGGCCTGCCGCGCGAGAGCTTCACCGCCATGCTCCGTCTCGACCACAACCGTGCCCTCAGCCAGGTCGCCGCGAAGACCGGCAAGCCGGTGGCCGAGATTGAGAAGATGGCGGTCTGGGGCAACCATTCGCCGACGATGTACGCCGACTACCGCTTCGCGACGATCGGCGGCAAGAGCGTCAAGGACCTGATCGCCGACGAGGCCTGGAACGCAGGCACCTTCCTGCCGACGGTCGGCAAGCGCGGCGCGGCGATCATCGCGGCGCGCGGCGTCTCGTCGGCCGCCTCGGCTGCCAACGCCGCCATCGACCACATGCGCGACTGGGCGCTCGGCACGCACGGCAAGTGGGTGACGATGGGCGTGCCGTCCGACGGCCAGTACGGCATCCCCAAGGACACCATGTTCGGCTTTCCGGTGACCACCGAAAGCGGCAAGTACAAGATCGTCGAAGGCCTGCCGATCGACGCGTTCAGCCAGGAGCGGATCAACGTGACGCTGAAGGAGCTGCAGGACGAGCAGGCCGGCGTCGCCCATCTGCTCTGAGGCACGGCGCGTAGCGGCGGCAGCCGTGATCTCGCCGCAGCAGGCGCTCTTCGACGCCGGCGAGACCGCCGCCGAGCTGCCCGTCTGCGACCACTACGCCGGCGTCGAGGCGCGCATGGTGAAGAGCCTCGCGCTGCAGGCCGAGCTCGGGCCGATCTTCGACGTCACGCTCGACTGCGAAGACGGCGCGCCGGTCGGCGGCGAGGCCGAGCATGCGCGGCTGGTCGCGGCGATGCTGCTGTCGTCGCGCAACGTGCACCGGCGCTGCGGCGTTCGTGTGCACCCGGTCGATCACGCATCGTTCGATGCCGACGTCGCCACCATCGTCGGTGCCGCCGCGGCGCGCCTGCCCTACGTGATGGTGCCGAAGGTGAACGGCGTCGCCGACGTCGAGCGGGCCGCGGCGGCGATAGCTGCCGCTTCGGGCGGCGTGAAGATCCCGCTGCACGTGCTGGTCGAGACGCACGGCGGCTTGCGCGAGGTGGTGGCGATCGCCGCGCATCCGCGCATCGAGTCGATCTCGTTCGGCCTGATGGACTTCGTCTCGGCGCATCGCGGCGCGATTCCGGCCTCCGCCATGTCGGCCGAGGGTCAGTTCGCGCATCCGCTGGTGGTTCGCGCCAAGCTCGAGATCTCGGCGGCGTGTCATGCATTCGCCAAGACGCCCTCGCACAGCGTCGTCACCGAGCTGAACGACATGGCCGTCGTCGCCGAGGCGGCACGGCGCGCATCGCGCGAGCTCGGCTACACCCGGATGTGGAGCATCCACCCGGGGCAGATCCGCACCATCGTCGCCGCCTTCGCGCCGGCCGCCGACGAAGTCGACGAGGCGATCGCCATCCTCGCCGCCGCGCAGGACGCGGACTGGGCACCGATCCGCCACGCGGGCGTGCTGCACGACCGGGCCAGCTATCGCTACTTCTGGCGCCTGCTGACGCGCGCCCGGCGCACGGGCGCGCGTCTGCCCGATGACGTCGAGCGACGCTACTTCGCCGAGCCGAACCCAACGCTGGGCTGACCCGCCCGGTTCCGGCGTGACGCAGTTCCGGCGGAGGCCGTAACCGCGGGTAAGGCGCCCTCGCCGCGCGAAGGACGCTGAACCACAATGGCCATCGCGCTCGACCGACCCGACGGAGACCACCCCATGACCGCACGCCCCGCCTTTCAGCCCGCCCGACTCGCCCTGGCCATCCTCGCCGCCGGCGCAGTTGCCCTGCCCGCGCTCGCCCAGACCACCACCCCGGTGAAGCCGGCGACCAAGGCGGCGGTGAAGGCAGCGGCACCGAAGAAGCCCGAGATGATCATCCCCGAGGCCTATCCCGAACAGGTCAAGGCGGCCGAGATGGTCTATTACGGCAAGTACGATTGCGAGTTCAACCAGACGGTCGAGATCGAGCAGAGCCCCAAATACTCGGCCTACGTGACGGTCAGGCATGGCAAGGGCGAATGGCTGATGAAGCCGGTGCTCTCCTCCACCGGCGCGATCCGCCTCGAGGACGTGCGAGGCGAGACGCTGATGGTGCAGATCGCCAGCAAGTCGATGTTGCTGAACACCGTGACCTCGCACCGGATCGTCGACGATTGCATCAGCCCGAAACAGCGCGAGCAGATCGAAGCTGCCAAGGCGGCGAAGGCGGCTTCGAATCCGTCTTAAGTTCTAGGCTTTCGCGCTGCAGCGCCGGGCGTATCTCGGTCGCTGATCCGGTTGCCGCTGCGCAGCGCCGGGTGTCAGGCTGAGGCCAAGACAGACAGACCTGCTCAGGCGCAGGGTGGCCGGGCGGGTGCACATCGGCGGCGCCGAGCAGCGCAGCGCTCTCGGCGGCGCGCGCGGCGCGCATCGTCCATCTGAGTTGCCGCGGCCTGTTTGAACGCAGTGAGCGCAGCGAACGTAGTGAGTTCTGCGGCACGCCCCGAGCGCGAGCAGCCGCGGCGGTCGGCCTGTGGCCGACTGCCTTGCGCTGCTCGTACGCCCGGTCGCTCTGCGCCTGAGCGCGCGGAAAACGAAAACTCCGAGGGCCGACGTTCCTGACAAGCACGAAGGTCCGGCTCGATAATCGACCGCATGCCGCGCCCCTTCAATTTCAGCCCAGGGCCTGCCGCCCTCCCCGAGCCGGTACTCCGCCAGGCCGCGAGCGAAATGCTCGACTGGAACGGCACCGGCATGTCGGTGATGGAGATGAGCCACCGCGGCAAGGAATTCATGGCGATCCAGGCCGCCATCGAGGCCGATCTGCGCGAGCTGCTGTCGATTCCCGCGAGCTACAAGGTGCTGTTCCTGCAGGGCGGCGCGATCGGCCAGAACGCGATCGTGCCGATGAACCTGTTGCGCGGCAAAAAGACCGCCGACTACGTCGACACCGGCGCCTGGTCGACGCGCTCGATCGCCGAAGCCTCGCACTACTGCGCCGTCAACGTCGCGGCCAGCGGCAAGGCGAGCGGCTTCACGGCGATCCCGAAGCAGGCCGAGTGGCGCCTCGATCCGAACGCGGCTTACGTCCACATCTGCGCCAACGAGACGATCGGCGGCCTCGAGTACCACTGGGTGCCCGAGACCGGCGACGTGCCGCTGGTCGCCGACATGTCGTCGAACATCCTGTCGCGGCCGATCGACGTCTCGCGCTACGGGCTGATCTACGGCGGCGCGCAGAAGAACATCGGCCCGGCCGGACTCACCTTCGTCATCGTCCGCGAGGACCTGCTCGGCGGCGCCCTGCCGATCACGCCCGAAGCCTTCGACTACACGATCCAGGCGGCGAACAACTCGATGATCAATACGCCACCGACCTTCGCGATCTACATGTCGGGACTGGTGTTCCGCTGGATCAAGGCGGGCGGCGGACTGGCGGCGATGGCCGAGCGCAACCGGGCCAAGGCGGCCCTCCTCTACGCCACGCTCGACGCCAGCAGATTCTACGTGAACCGCATCGCGCACGAAGACCGCTCGCTCATGAACGTCGTCTTCCACCTCGCCGATCCCGCCCTCGACGCAGCGTTTCTCGAGGGCGCCAAGGCAGCCAGCCTGCTTGCGCTCAAGGGGCATCGGCTGGTCGGCGGCATGCGCGCATCGATCTACAACGCGATGCCGATCGAGGGCGTGCAGGCCCTGGTCGCGTACATGAGGGATTTCGAGTCTCGGCGCGCGTGAGTGCGCTTGAATATGCAATTCAAAGTATGTATGATTCGTGCATACTTTCGAACCACAGGGTGAGCACGACATGGAAGCGACCGTCGCCGAAAGAGGCCAGATCACGCTGCCCAAGGCGGTTCGCGACGCGCTCGGCCTGACCAAGGGCACGCAGCTCAAGGTCGAGCTCGACGGCGGCCGGATCATTCTGCGCAAGAACGTCGACGACGCGCTTTCGCGGCTGCGTGGAAAGTACAAGCTGCCGGAGGGCATGAGCTCCGACGACGTGATGCGCGAACTGCGTGGGCGCGCGCCGGGCGACCCGTATCCGCCGCCGCTCGACGCGGCCGCACCGAAAAGGCGAGCCCGCCGCAAATGATCGCCGTGGACTCCTCGGTCGTGGTCGACCTGCTCGGTAGCGACGCCCGCGCCGACGCCGCCGAAGAGGCGCTGCGGCGAGCGCTTTCGCTCGGGCCGGTGGTCGTCTGCGATGTGGTGGTCGCCGAGGTCGTCGCCGGGCTCGGGTTCGGCAGCGATTTCGTCGAGACGCTGGAGGACGCCGGCATCCTGTTCTCGTCGACCGAGCTGCGCTCGGCGGTGCGGGCCGGTGAGATGCAGCGCCGCTACAAGCAGCGCGCCCGGGCCGAAGGGCTCCGCGCCACCGCGCAACGCGCCGTGCCCGACTTTCTGATCGGTGCGCATGCCCTCCTGCAATGCAGCGCGCTGATCACGCGCGACGAAGGATTTTTCCGCGACTACTTCAAGGGCTTGCGGGTCATCGTGCCGCGGCCCGCGCACTGAACGTTCCGACTCAGCTCTTCATCGAGGATCAAGCCATGACTCACGCGTTCCCCGACACCCTGCAGACCTTCAAGACCGCATCCGGCAAGGAAGGCTCGTTCTACTCGCTGCCGGTGCTGGCGAAGCAGTACCCGAACATCTCGCGCCTGCCGGTCTCGATGCGCATCGTCCTCGAGTCGGTGCTGCGCAACTGCGACGGCAAGCGCGTCCTGCCCGAGCACGTGGTCGAGGTCGCCGGCTGGAAACCGAACGCGCCGCGGCTCGACGAAGTGCCGTTCGTCGTCGCCCGCGTCGTGCTGCAGGATTTCACCGGCGTGCCGCTGCTCGCCGACCTGGCGGCGATGCGCAACGTCGCCCACGAGATGGGCAAGGACGCGAAGACGATCGAGCCGCTGGTGCCGGTCGACCTCGTCGTCGATCACTCGATCATGATCGACTACTTCGGCACCAAGAAGGCGCTCGACCTGAACATGAAGCTCGAGTTCACGCGCAACGTCGAGCGCTACCAGTTCATGAAGTGGGGCATGCAGGCCTTCGACACCTTCGGCGTCGTACCACCCGGTTTCGGCATCGTCCACCAGGTCAACCTCGAGTACCTGGCCCGCGGCGTGTTCAAGAGCAAGGCGAAGAAGGGCGAAACGCCGGTCTACTACCCCGACTCGCTGGTCGGCACCGACAGCCACACGACCATGATCAACGGCATCGGCGTGGTCGGCTGGGGCGTCGG
>JANXWR010000461.1 GCA_025351025.1 Burkholderiales bacterium
CTGTGGCGTCGCTGCTCGCCGGGCTGGCGCTGGTGACGCTGGTGCTGAAGTACATCGTCGAGCGGCACGTCAAGGCGCACGGCGAGGCGGCCGCCCCGATGGAGAAAACGCAGTGAGCATCGAAGTCCGCAATCTCAACAAACGCTTCGGCGCCACCGTCGTCTGCGACAACCTGAACCTCGACATCCCGGCCGGCGAGCTGGTGGCGCTGCTCGGGCCTTCGGGCTCGGGCAAGACGACGCTGTTGCGCATCATCGCCGGCCTCGAGGTGCCCGACTCTGGCAGCGTGCTCTTCCATGGCGAAGACGCGACCGACGCCGATGTGCGTGATCGCAAGGTCGGCTTCGTGTTCCAGCACTACGCCTTGTTCGGGCACATGACGATCTTCGAAAACGTCGCCTTCGGCCTGCGCGTCCGACCGCGCGCCGTGCGGCCGGGCGAAGAAACGATCCGCGCCAAGGTGACTGAGCTGCTGAAGCTCGTGCAGCTCGACTGGATCGCCGACCGCTATCCGCACCAGCTGAGTGGCGGGCAGCGCCAGCGCATCGCCCTGGCCCGCGCGCTCGCGGTCGAGCCCAAGGTGCTGCTCCTCGACGAGCCCTTCGGCGCGCTTGACGCCAAGGTGCGCAAGGAACTGCGCCGATGGCTGCGTCGCCTGCACGACGAGGTGCACGTGACGAGCGTCTTCGTCACCCACGACCAGGAAGAGGCGATGGAGGTCGCCGACCGCATCGTCGTCATGAACCATGGCCGGATCGAACAGGACGGGCCACCCGACCAGGTCTACGACCACCCGGCGACACCCTTCGTGCTGCAGTTCCTCGGCGATGTCAACCTGTTCCATGGCCGGCTCGGCCAGGTGCCCGGCAAGGACGGCGAGGTCTCGTTCGTGCGACCGCACGAGCTCGACATCGTCGCCGCGGCCGAGCCGGGCTCGATCGAGGCGACCCTGGTGCAGGCGCTGACCGTCGGGCCGAACACGCGGCTCGAGTTCAAGCGTGCCGACGACCAGGCCTTCGTCGACGTCGAGATGCCGCGCACCGACTGGCTGGCGCTGCGCGACAGGCTCGGCCTGGTGACCGGCTCGACGGTGCACCTACTGCCGCGCAAGCTCACGCGTTTCTCGGCGCAAGACTTCGACCCGGCGGCGATGATCTGATTCCGCGCTGACCCTCACCCCGGCCCTCGCCCGCTGGCGGCGAGAGGAGCAAGAATCCTCGCCCCGCTTGCGGGGAGAGGGCAGGGTGAGGGACGGTGTCAGGACAGCAAATGCTTTCGCGCCCGGTGCACGCGCACGAACAGGTTCTCTTCGCTGATGCCGAGCTCCCGGCATACCGATACGGTCGGGCGTTCCTCGATCACGCGCAGGTGCATCGCGTCGCGCAAGCCGCGCGGCAAGGCCTCGATGCGATCGAGCGTGCGACCGAGAAGTTCGCGCTGCTCGGCCACTTCTTCCGGGCCGGGCCGCGGGCAGGCGACGCGCAGCGCCGCGCTGCCCGGCGCCTCGTTGTCGTCATCGTCGAGCGACTCGTGCGCCGGCGTGCGCCGCATCTCGTCGACGATCTTGTTCTTGAGCACCGCCGTCAGCCAGGAACGCAGCGCGGCGCGGCCGGCGAACGAGGCGCGCCCCGACAGCACCGCCTCGAAGACGTCGTGCACGGCGTCTTCGGCGAGCATCGGGTCGCGCAGCCGCCGCATCGCGAAGCGGACCAGGTAGGCGCGGTGGGCAACGACCTCGGCGATCGAGGCATGGGCGTCGTGCATGGCGTAGGTGGGGCGGTTTGTTTCCATGCCGCCACTGTGTCCACCGCGTGTCGCGCCCTGATCGCGAAACATCACGGGAAGATCACATCGCTGTAAGGGCTGGCGCCCCCGGCGAGACAATTGGCCATGCCTGCCGCTTCGATCCTCGTCGCCGAAGACCAGACCGACATCCGCGAGCTGCTCGTCATGAACCTGCGCGGCGCCGGCTATGCGGTCGAGGCGGTCGCCGACGGCACCGCGGCGCTGGCCAGCCAGAACGAGCACGCCAGCGACCTGCTCGTGCTCGACCTGATGATGCCGGGGCTCGACGGCCTCGAAGTCTGCAAGGCGCTCCGGGCGCGCGGGCGCAGCACGCCGATCCTCATGCTCACCGCCAAGTCGACCGAGCTCGACCGGGTGCTCGGCCTCGAGCTCGGCGCCGACGACTACCTGACCAAGCCGTTCTCGCTCGCGGAGCTACTGGCGCGGGTGAAGGCGCTGCTGCGCCGCGCCGACCTGTTGCGCGCGGCGCAGGCGCACCCCGGCGGCGAGGCGCGCACCCTGCGCAATGGCGACCTCGAGATCCAGCCGGCGAAGCGCCAGGTGCGCTTTCGCGGCGCGGCGCTCGACTTCACGGCGCTCGAGTTCGACCTGCTGCTGCACTTCGCCTCGCATCCCGGCCACGTGTTCTCGCGCGCCCAGCTGCTCGACGCGGTCTGGGGCTACACCCACGACGGCTACGAGCACACCGTGACCACGCACATCAACCGGCTGCGCAACAAGCTCGAGGCCGATCCGATGCGCCCGCAGATGATCCTCACGGTGCGCGGCGCCGGCTACAAGATGCGTGACAGTCCATGAGGCCCGATGGCCCCTCCCTGCGGTCGCTGCCCCCAGGGGACCGAAAGGGCCCCTTCGTGGCCCTTGGGGCGCGGCCGGGCTTGGGGCGGCCCGGCGCCCGGCCGGCCCACTTGCGATGAGCGTCCGGCTGAAACTGGCGCTGACGATCTTCGCCACCGGCCTCATCACGGCCCTGCTCGTCGTCGCCACCGTCGTCTATTCGTTCCAGCGCTTCGAGAACGAAACGGCGTACCGGCGCGGCATGGGCTTTCTCGGTCGCGTCGTCGGCATGTACGACAACATCTTCGACATGCACGAGCAAAGCCCCGATGAGTTCCAGCGCTGGCTGCGCGGCCTCGTGCTCTACGAACCCGATACCGAGCTCTACCTGCTCGACGCCGAAGGCCTGGTGCTGGCCAAGACCGGCCCGGCCAAGCTCAAGCCCGGCGTGCACGTGGCGCTGGGGCCGGTGCGCGAATCGATCGAGCGCATGGACACCTCTTACGTGATGGGCGACGACCCGGAGCGCATGGACGCAGGCGCGGTGATCGTCGCCAAGGCCGTGCAGCGGGCGATCGCCCGGCGCGATTCGCCGAACGCCGGCTACCTCTATCTTGTGCTGCACACCCAGCAGCTGCCCGAGGGCCGCTGGGACGTGCTTCGCAGCAGCTTCGCGCGGCCGGTGATGGGTCTGGTCATCGCCGTCGTCGGCTTCACGACCCTGCTCGCGCTGCTCATCATCTCGGCGGTGACCAAGCCGCTGATGACGCTGACGCAAGCGGTGGCGACCCTCTCGCAGCGCGGCCTGGCCAAAGGCCTGACGGTGGCGCCGACCAGTCCCTTGCCAGCGCCGACCAAGGACGAGTTCGGCCAGCTGACGAGCGCCTTCGAAATGCTGCTCGACGTCTGCCGCCGGCAATGGAACGCCTTGCGCCGCACCGACCATTTCCGACGCGAAGGCGTCAGCAATCTCTCGCACGACCTGCGCTCGCCGCTCACCGCGACGGTGGCTTGCCTGGAGACGCTCGACGGCCGGTGGGCCGACGCCGCCGAGCGCGCGGACGACCGGCGCCTGGTCGAGATCGCCCTGCGCAACACGCGCAATGCGGCGCGCCTGGTGCAGTCGCTCGGCGACCTCGCCAAGCTCGACGAGCCCGAGTTCGGCCTGCGCAGCGAAGCGGTCGATGCCGGCGAGCTGCTCGACGACATCGTCCTGCGCTTCGCCGAGCGCGCCGCGCGCCAGGGCGTGACGCTCCTGGCCACGCACGAGCCGCCGGAGAGCGCAGCGCTGCCGCACGCGCGGGTCGACGTCGAGCTGTTCGAGCGGGCGATCGCCAACCTCGTCGACAACGCCCTCAAGTTCTGCCCGCACGGCAGCACCATCATGCTCGCGGTACGACGCCGCGACGGCCGCGTCGAAGTGAGCGTGGCGGACGACGGGCCGGGCATCCCGGCGGTCGATTTGCCGCAGCTTTTCGACCGCTTCTACCAGAGCCGGCAGACCGTCGCGCCGGCCACGGGCGACGGCGGGCGAGGCCTCGGCCTGGCCATCGTCAAGCGCATCGCCGAACTGCACGGCGGTGACGTGTCGGTCGAGAGCACGCTCGGCCAGGGCACGTGCGTCACGACGCTCTGGCCGGCCGCCGGTTGAGCGCTCGCGGCCGAGGCGCGGCGCACCGGGAAAGCCCTCGTGCTTCGCTTCAGGGCGCGAACTACATTGCCCGAACTCGCGCAGGCACCACACCGGTGCCGCTGGCGCGGAGGTCAGTGAGGAGACAGCGCGTCGCCACCGGGCACCGGGTCCGGGCGGCGATCATCCAGGCCTGCGGGCCGATGCAGAAATGGTCAAGGGGCGCCGCGGAATCGGCGCCCCTTTTCTTTGGCCTGCGCCGTCGCTACTTCGGGCTGACGGCGCCGGCGCCGGGCCAGTCGGTGTCGCCGATCCGCTTAAGGCGCATGTCGAAGACGCGCAAGAACTCGCGGCCCGTGGCGATGCGGTCGCCGACTTCGTGCAGCTTGCCGTCTTTCACCGTCGCCGTGTAGCGCAGGGTCGCCGGGCCGATCGGCACCTCCCAGGTGTAGCCGTCGCTGGTCGGCGTGAAGGCGAAATCGCCGACCAGTCCCTGGGCATGCAAGTGAAGGGTGTAGCTGCGCTTGCCGGGGTCGTAGCCGCGCCAGACGCCGTCGAGCATTGCAAAGGCGCGGAGCGCCTCGACCTCGCTCGCCAGCAGGGCCGCCGTGTCGGGTTGCTGGGCGCGGCCGGCGGCCGGAGCCAGGGCCAGCGCGCTGGCAAGCAGGAGGGTCGCGACGGCGTTGTACATGGGTCGTTCCGTGGCCGACGGCGACGTGCGTCGCCAAACCGGGAATTGTGCCGTGGCCGGCGCCTGTTTCAGCAGCACGATCGTCGGTCCCGTCTCGTACCATGCGGGTCGGCGCCGCTCGCCAGACCCAGGACATGACCCAGACCTCCCGCCGCCTCCTCGACGTCGACATTCCCGCGCAGCCCGACGTGCTGGTCCGGCTGTCGCTGCTGCTTGCAGAAGACAATGTCGACTTCAACGCCGCGAGCCTGCTCATCAGCTCCGACATGGCGCTCGCTGCGGCCGTGCTGAAGACCGTGAACTCGGCGATGTACGGCCTGCGCGGCCGCGTCCAGAGCGTGCAGCAGGCGATCACCTACCTCGGCACCCGCGAGGTCGCGGCGGTCACCTTCGAGATGGGCTTGCGCGCCGTGTTTCCGCCGGCGCCCGAGCTCGAGCCGATGTGGGAGCGCGCCCGCGTGCGCGGCCTCCTGATGGGACGCATCGCGGCCAGCCTGGGCGTCGA
>JANXWR010000528.1 GCA_025351025.1 Burkholderiales bacterium
TTCGACCAGATGGTGATGATCGTGCGTTCGCCGGACAGGGCCCATACCGAGTGGTATGAGCCCTGTCCGGCGAGCGCGCGAGGGCGCCATCTGGTCGAACCCTTGCGGCCCGTCTCAATGCAAGATTTGGGCGGGACAGCACACTAATTCACAACGGCTTCACCGAGCCGGGGACGATGCGTGCCGTCTTGTACTGCGCGAGCAGCGCCTTGACGAGTGGATCGTCGTGGATGACCTGCTCCGCCTCGGCCTGGCGGCGGCGGCGCGCTTCGGCGGCGCGTTCGGCCGGCGTATCGACGGCCGCGCCGGCCTCGATCTCGAGCCGCACGGCTTGGCGCAGCGCCTCGGCCATCGCCGCCTGCAGGCGCTCGCGCAGAGCCGGCGTGCGCAGGTTCTCGCGCTCGACGCGCAAGCGCCAGACCGGCTCCGCGTCGCAATCGACGATGCTCCAGCATTCGGCCTGCATGGCCAGCTCGCGCACCATCGCGGCGACGCTGCCGGCCTCGACCATGCGCTGCACGAGGTCAGTCCAGCGGTCGGCGGCGGCGTCGTGCTGCAGGGGCGCGGGCACGACGGTTTGCCGCGGCGCATCGGCTTCGGAAGCGAGCGTCGTACGCGGCTCCGCGCTCGACACATCGGGCCGCGCCGATGGGACGCGCTGCACCTCGATCGGGCTCGCGACAGGGCGCGGCGCCTCGACCCTCGCCGCGGCGACCGGTGCGCTCGCGCGCAAGGCCTTGTCGGCGCGCGCCGGCGTCGACTGCGGCGCGCTGCCCGCCATGGCGGCGCGCGGCGGAAAGGCAAGCACGCGCAGCAGCACCATGACCAGGCCGCTGTATTCATCGGGAGCGAGCGGCAGCTCGGCGCGGCCGTTCAGCACGATGCTGTAGAGCAGCTGCGTCTCGTCGGCGGGCAGGAGCACCGCCAGACGGGCAACGTCTTGTGCGTCGGGATCGTCGCTTTCTTCGGCACCGGGAACGGCCTGCAGCACCGCCATCTCCTGCAGCAGCGCGGCCAGCTCCTCGAGCGTTCCGGACGCCGACAGGCCCAGCTCGCGCAAGCCGTCGACGGCCTCGATCAAGGCCCGCCCGTCGTTCGCCGCGATCGCCTCGACGAGGCGGACCGCGTGGCCGCGATCAACGGCGCCGAGCATGCGGCGCACCGGCTCTTCCTCGACGCTGCCGCTGCCGTAAGCGATCGCCTGGTCGGCGAGCGAGAGCGCATCGCGCATGGAGCCCCGTGCCGCGCGCGCGATCAGCTTCAGCGCCGTCGCATCGGCGGCGACCGCCTCGTCGCGCAGCACCGCACCGAGATGCTCGACGATAGTCTGCGGCGCCATCGGCCGCAGGTTGAACTGCAGGCAGCGCGACAGCACGGTCGCCGGCACTTTCTGCGGATCGGTGGTGGCGAGAACGAACTTCAGATAGTCGGGCGGCTCCTCGAGCGTCTTCAGCATGGCGTTGAAGGCGGTCGTCGTGAGCATGTGCACTTCGTCGATCATGTAGACCTTGAAGCGGCCGGTCACCGGCTTGTAGACGGCCTGGTCGAGCAACTGCGTGATCTCGTCGACGCCGCGGTTCGAGGCCGCGTCGAGCTCGACGTAGTCGAGAAAGCGGCCGGCGTCGATGTCGGTGCAGGCGCGGCACACGCCGCAGGGATGGGCCGTGATGTCGCCCTGCCCGTCCGGGCCTGTGCAATTGAGCGATTTGGCGAGGATGCGCGAGATCGTCGTCTTGCCGACGCCGCGCGTGCCGGTGAAGAGCCAGGCGTGGTGCAGGCGCTTCTGCGTCAGCGCGTTGACGAGCGCCTGCACGACGTGCGTCTGCCCGACCAGCGCCTCGAAATTGCGTGGCCGATATTTGCGTGCCAGCACCGTGGTCGACATGCGAACGATTCTACGGGGCGGCCTGCGCGCATCCTGCCGTGCGGGATAATCCCGAGCATTGATGGCGACCGACTTTTCCGACACGACAGACCCTGTTCGCTTGAGCTACGGCGGCTCGGGCGTCGACTACTACGTCATCGACCCGCTCAAGGTCGCGGCGCAGCGCGCCGCCGCCTCGACCGGCGCCTGGCTCGACGGGCACTCGTTCTCCGAAGTCGAGTCTTCGCGCGGCGAATCGGCCTACGTCGTCGACGTCGGGCCGTTCTACTTAGCCAGCATCGTCGAGTGCCTGGGCTCGAAGGCGATGGTCGCCGACGCCATGCGGGCGCTGACCGGCAAGACCTTCTATGCTTCGATCGCGCAGGACACGATCGCCATGGCCGTCAACGACCTCATCACCGTCGGCGCGACGCCGCTCGTGGTGCAGGCCTACTGGGCCGCCGGCGGTAGCGATTGGTTCGCCGACGCGGCCCGCGCGCAAGCCCTGGTCGAGGGCTGGAAACGCGCCTGCGACCATTGCAAGGTGGCCTGGGGCGGCGGCGAGACACCGGCACTCGCGGGCATCGTCGAGCCCGGCCGCATCGATCTTGCGGCCTCGTGCACCGGCATCGTCAGCCCGAAGGATCGGCTCTCGCTGGGCGCCCACCTGACGCCGGGTGACGCCATCGTGCTGCTCTCGTCGAGCGGCATCCACGCCAATGGCATCAGCCTGGCGCGTGACCTGGCCTCGCGCCTGCCGCAGGGCTACCTGACGCCGCTCACCGCGAGCGCGGTACCGATCAGCTACGGCGAGGCGCTGCTGCAGCCGACGATTCTCTATTCGCCGATCACCGAAGCGCTGTTCAAGGCCGGCATTCGGCCGCACTACGCCGCCAACATCACCGGCCACGGCTGGCGCAAGCTGATGCGGCATCGCTCGTCCTTCACCTATCGCATGCACACCGTGCCCGACGTCCCATCGGTGCTCCGGTTCATCCAGGCCGAAGCCTTGCTCAGCGACCGCGATGCCTACGGCACTTTCAACATGGGCGCGGGCTTCGCCCTCTTCGTCGCCGCTGAAGACGCCGAGCGTACCGCTGCGATCTCGCGCAAGTCCGGCATCGATGCCTGGGTCGCGGGCCGGGTCGAATCGGGCGACAAGCGCTTGATCATCGAGCCGCTCGGGCTCGAGTACGACGGCAGCGAGCTGGGCCTACGCGCGTAGGGATAAAGGGGGCAGCCCCTAGAATGCGCTCCGACGGGCCTCCCCGCATGGAAGCGCGGCCAACCGGGTCAGGTCGGGAACGAAGCAGCCCTAACCGTTGCAACCAGTGCCGGGGTAAGGCTCGTCACCCTTGTCACCTTTATGTCGCAGCAGGCGCACCCGCACTGGCATTGGCCTTCGCGACTGCCGGATCCGGCGTCGGAATCGCCTCGGCAGGCTTCTCTTCTTCTTCCGCGTGCTGTCCCGTCGGGTCGGCGCTGCCCTTGCGCAGCACGTCGCGCGCTTCCTGCAAAGCCTCGGCGAGCGCCTTGGTGTTGATGCGCAGCACCCGCGCATAGCGCTGCGCGACGTTGCCGAGCGCGGCCGAGACCTTGTGCGCCGGCAGGTGGCTGACGATGTCGACCGCCTCGTTGGCGGCGCTGGCGACGAGGCGCAGCAGGTCGGCATCCCCGTCGGGCTTGCGCACCGGCACGTCGGGCGGCAAGCGGCGGATCATGTGCAGGATCTCGTCGCCCAGGCCCCAATGGCGCGCCACCGCGCTGCCGAACGTTTCGACGTCGACGCCGAGCACGGCGAAGGCGGCCCCGGCTTCGTCGAGGCCGGGCTGCTCGTGCGCATCGCCCGCGCCGCCCGGCGCCGGCTGCATGAGCTGCAGGATCTGCTCGGCCTCGTCGGCGAAGTGATAGCGCAGCATCAGGCGGCCGAGGTTCTGCATCGCCGCAATCAGGTAGACGACCTCGCCGTCGTAGCCGGCCGGACGCAGCGCCTGCGCCGTAAGGCCGGCGAGGCGAACCCGGTCGATCGCCGCGAGCAGGGCCTTGGCGCCGACCTCGTCGAGCGGACCGGGCCAGGCGCGCAAGGTGTTCGCCGCCTGGCGCACGCCGTTGACGCCGATCAGGGCGACGACGCGGCGCAAGGTCAGCACCGGCCCGTTGCCGGCGATCTGCGTGCCCTGCACCTGCGCCGTGTTCAGCGTGCGCAGCAGCTCGAGCGAAAGCGCGAGGTCGGGCAGCAGGTGGCGGGCGATCTCGTCGGTGCGCTGGCTCTCGATGCCGGTGACGCGCTGCACGCGGCCGGCGAGCCCCGGCAAGGCGGGCAAATGGCCGACCGTGCGCAGCCGATCGAGCAGCAGGGCGACCGGGCCGCCGTCGTCTTCGGAGACGGCCTCACGCCAGCCATTTAGGGCGCCGAGAAAAGTGCGCGCATTGCGATAGCGCAGCCGCTCCTGGCCGGCGGTGCTGCGGTTGACGATGGCGCGCAGCGCTTCGGGAACCGGCTGCGGCGTCGTCCACGGCAGGCGCACGAATTCGCGTCCGCGCGGCGCCATGCGGTCGATAGCTCGGCCGGTGTCGGCGACGCCGAGCGCCGGCTCGCCCGCAAGCAGACGATGCAGGATGACGCCGCAGGCGAGCACGTCGCGCTCGGCGGCGACGCGGTGCGCGCGCAGCGCCGAGGGATCGAGCGGCATGGCGCGAGCGTTCTCACGCGGTCGTCCCGGCGTGGCAGGCGGCGCGCCTTCGTGCGCCGCGCCCAAGGCCATCGCCGAGGCTTGGCCGCGGTCGTTGACAAGGATGTTGTGGAACTGCGGGTCGAGATGGGCGATGCCGGCGTCATGCGCGAAGGCGAGGCCGCGCAGCACGCCCTCGATCCAGATCGCAGCGTCTTCGATGGGTGCCCGGGGATGCTCGGTGAGCCACTCGTCGAGCGTTACGCCGAGGCGCCGGTCGACGGCGACGTAAGGCCATTGCTCGTAGGCGCCGCAGTCGAGCACGCGGGCCAGACCAGGATGGTCGAGACGCGCGGCGCGCTTCACGTTCACGAGCCAGTCGGCGGTCGCCGGCGCGCCGGCTGGCGCGACGCGCGGCATGGTCAGCATGACGTCGGTGCCGGCGCGCGTGTCGTGCGCCAGCCAGGTCATCGTCGCTTCGCTCTTGCCGAGCAGGCGGCGCAGCTCGAAGCGGCCGAAGGCACGCGCCGGCGTCGGCGACGCAGGAACGGTGGCGTGGGCAGCGGCAGGCGGCATCGTGACTAAACGTACTTGCCCGATTGGAACGCGCGGGCGCGCCGGCGAACCGCCGATGAGGGGCCGGTTCGTCTACTTTCTCTCGCTCGGAGCGGTCAGGCGATTTCGACGACGCGGCCGTCGCCGGCGATGAAGGCGCAGCGCACGCTGTGGCCGGGCTGCGCGCGGCGTATCGCGTCGCGATAAGCGAGCAATTGTTCGCGGTATGGGGCTAGCGCTTCGGGCGCGTGGTGAAGCTTGTAGTCGAGCACCCACCAGATCGCGTCGCCGCCTTCTTCGAGCTGGACCAGGCGGTCGATGCGGCGCACCTCGCCTTCGACGCTGACGGCGACCTCGTTGCCGCTCCAGCGGATCTGCGGGCCGGCGAAGAAGCGCCCTCCTTGCGGATGCTCGAGGATGGCGCGCGCATGCCTCAGCACCGGCGCGGCGGTGACGCCGAATTCGCGCGCCGCGGCGGCGGCGAGATCGGCGAGCGGCAGGGCCGGGCCAGACTGCGCCGACCACTCGAGCAGCCGGTGCACGGCCCGGCCGAGCGGTGCTGCTGCGGCGTCCCATTCGTCGTCGACGTTGGGCTTTGAAGAGACGACGCAAGGCACCGGCTCGGCGAAGGGCAAGGCCAGCTGTCCGGCCCGTGACGCCGAGGACACAGGAGCGGGAGCCGCCCTGGTCTTTGTCGGGTCGACCGGTGCTAGTGGCGACGAGGCGCGCGTTGGCAGCTCTTTCAGCCGAGCGGCGCCGGTGCCTTGAGACATCGGTGCAGGCACGGCCTCGGGCACGGCGAGCGGTCGTACGAAAGGCTCGACGCGTTGCCACCACGAAGGCCGCGCCGGGGCCTTGAACGGCTCGGTGGCGCTGAAGACGAGCCGGCGCCGGGCACGCGTCATGGCGACGTAGAGCGCGTTCAGCTCCTCGCGCTCGCGCGCCCTCACCTCGCCCGCGAGCAGCTCACGCAAGGACGGCGGACAGCGCGACTCGGCATAGAGGAAGGCGCAGCGCAGCGGCCGCTCGGCCTCGACCGGCCAGTCGATCAGCAGCGTCGTCATCTCGGTCGACGGCGGCTCGGGGTCGGCGTCGCTGATGAAGACCGTATCGGCCTCGAGGCCCTTGGCGCCGTGCACGGTGAGCAGCCGCACGGCATCGGCGCGCACCGGCGGCGCGCTCTTCACGGCGCGGCGCTTCAAGGCGCGGACGAAGCCGTACGGCGTCGCGTAGCGGCCGCCGTCGAGGAGCAGCGCCTGGGCGAGCACAGCGTCGATCGCGTCGAGCGCCAGAGCGCGCTGCTCCGCCGGCACGACCGCGACCGTGCGTTCGCGCAGCTCGCCTTCGTGGACGATGCGATCGAGCAGGTCGTGCGGCGGCAGCCCGCCCGCCGCGCCGCGCCAGCGTTGCAGCAGCTCGCGGGCGCGCGCCAGCGCCGGACCCGGATGCGCCATCGCCGCGAGCGCCCGCCACCAGTCGCGATCACCCGCAGCCTGCGCCGCCGCCGAGAGGGCGAGCAGGTCGGCATCGCTGGCGCCGAAAAGCGGGCTGCGCAGGGCGCGTGCGAGGGAGAGACGGTGCGCCGGCGACACGATCGCGTCGAGCACGGCGATCAGGTCCTGCGCCTCGGCGGTCGAGGCGAGCGTCGTGTCTTCGACCGCGCTGTGCGCGATCTGCTCGCGCTCGAGCGCGGCCGCGACCAGGCGCAGCGTCTCGCGCTTGCGGCAGAGCACGAACACCTCGGCCGGCGCGGCGCCGCCGGCCAGCGCCGCGGCGACGGTCCGCGCGACCCGCGCCGCCTCGCGCTCGCGCAGCACGACGTCGGGCTCGAGGCGCGGCGCCGTCAGCGTGTCGCGCCAGACCGGCGCGACCTTCGGATCGGGCCGCTCGGCGCGGCGGTCGCGCGGATGGCGAGGCAGCGCCTGGACCGCGCTGCCCGGATCGGGCAGGATTTCGGTCGTGTGTGCGCGAAAGCCAACGAAGTCGCCGTCCGCCACCGCCTTGTCGAACGCGCCGTTGATCGCCGCGATCACCTCGGGCGTGTTGCGCCGCGTATGGTCGCAGGCGAGCGCACTGCCGCCGAGCCCGTCGCGGATGAACTCCATCGCGGCGGCGAAGACGCGTGGCTCGGCGCCGCGGAAGCGGTAGATGCTTTGCTTCGGATCGCCGACCACGAACACGCCCGGCGCGCTGCGGCCGCCACCGGCGCCGGCATAACCCGCGAGCCAGCCCTGCAGGGCGTGCCATTGCAGCGGGCTGGTGTCCTGGAACTCGTCGATGAGAACGTGGCGAATGCGCGCGTCGAGCCGCTCCTGGACCCAGCCGGCGAGCTCGTCGTCGCGCAGCACGGCGAGCGCGACCCGCTCGAGGTCGGCCATGTCGGCGTAGCCGCGCGCGCGCTTGTAGTCGGCCAGCGCGACCAGCAGGGCGCGACCGAGCCGCACCATGCGGCCGTGCTCGATGCGCGCGTCTTCCTGGTCGACCTGCTCGCCGAGCACGCCGAGCGCCTGCTGCGTCTCGGCAAGACCCGCGAGCGCCTTGCTCAGGACGCGCGGCGAATCGGTCTGGGTGTAGAGGGCGCGCCACGCCGTCTCGAAGAGCTGTCGCGCGTCGCCCGAAGCGAGCGCGGCGACTAGCAGCGCCGCGGTCTCCTGCTGCGTCCGCGCGCCTCGGCCGAGGACGTCGGCGACATGGCGCAGTCGCGACTGCCAGAAGACGTCGAGCACGGCATCGACCGGATGGGCGTAGCGCGCCATCTCCGGCCACATCGCCGCCGCCGGCTCGACGCTCGCCTCGAGGACGCCGGCCTCGTCGGCGAGCTCGAACTCGATGCGCCGCCACCAGGCCGCATCGAGCCAGCGGCGCAGCTGGGTGCGGCCGCGCCGCGCCGTCATCGCACCGTAGTCCGCGCGCAGTCCCGGATCGCGCAGCACCGCGGCGTGAAAGGCCCGCATCACCGCCGGGCGATGGTCGTCGAGATCCTCGATCAGCTCCATCTCGGGCGCGAGGCCGAGGCGGTCGAGCAGCGTCAGCGGCGCCGCGCGCAGGAGCTGCGAGAACCAGGCGTGGAAGGTGCGGATCTCGATCGGCCGGCCGGCGGCCAGGACGCGTCCATACAACGCGCCGAGCGCAGGAGCCTGCACTTCCGCCCTGGCCGGCGCGACACCGCGCTGGACCAGCGCCTCGACGCGCTGGGCGTGCGAAGAACGCGGCGTCGAGTACGCCGCCAGCCATTCGCTCAGGCGCTGCCGCATTTCGCCGGCGGCGGCGCGGGTGAAGGTGATGGCGAGGATTTCGTGCGGCGTGGCGCCTTCGAGCAGCGCGCGCAGCATGCGCGAGACGAGTATCCAGGTCTTGCCCGAGCCGGCGCAGGCCTCGACCGCGCAGCTGCGCGCCGGATCGCAGGCGATCGCGTAGAACGCCTCACGGCTTGCCGGTGCATCGTCGATGCGGAATGCCGGCGCGGTCATTCGCTTGGCGTTTCCGTGGGCGCCGGGTCGTTCGCCTCGGGCGCCCAGTGATCGCGTCGGCAGACGCCCCGGGCCTCGCAGTACTCGCACGCCGAGCCCTCGCCCAGAGGTGGCAAGCCCGCACCTTCGCGCAGGCGGCGCAGGTCGAGGGCGACGCCGCGCACCAGCGCGTCGGCACTGGCGGCGACGTCGGCGTGCTCGTGCACCTCGAGTCCCTTGGTCGCGTCGAGCGCGAGGTAGAAGGCGCGCAGCGGCAGGCCGCTTTCGGCGCCGACCAGCGCCGCGTAGAAGGCGAGCTGGGTGTCCTCGTAGCGATCGAGCACGTCCTTCTTCAACTGGCTCGAGCTACCGGTCTTGTAGTCGATCAGCTCGAGCCGTTGGCCGCCCTCGACGGCATCGATCCGGTCGACGCGGCCGTGCAGCTCGACCCCGCCGAGCGCCTCGGGCGCGGCGCGCAGGTCGACCTCGCCGCGCGACCAGGCGGCGCCGCCCGCCTCGCGCTCGTGCAGCCAGGCGACATAGCGCGGCACGAGCACCTCGAACGACGCGGTGAACGGCAGGAACGACGCTTCGTCGAGGCCCTGCGTCTCGCGGCTCGCGGCGCCGAGCGCGCGCAGCCGGGCCGCGTCCTCGGCGACGCTCGCAGCTGGCTCGCGGCCGAGATGGAAGGCGTGCAGCACTTCGTGCAACCACTTGCCGTAGTCGCACTTCTCGACCTCGGGGTCGAGCTCGTCGGCGGCGCGCAGGCCGAGCACGCTCTGCGCGAAGAAGCGATAGGGGCAGTCGCGCAAGGCCTCGAAGGTGCTCGCCGAAAGCCGCTGCGGCAGGCGCCCGGCCGGCACCGCCGGCGCGCCGGGCGAGATCGGCGTCGAGACGATCTCGCGCTCGCGGCGGGGGTCGATGCCGTCGGCCAGCGCCTGGCCGCGCCCGGCCAGCGCGAGCCCGAGCCATTCGACGAAGGCGCTGTCGCCGAGCGGCTCGACACCGTCGGCACGGCGCCGCAGCACGGTGACGCGCGGCAGCCGCAGCAGCTGGGCGAAGGCGAGCAGCTCGGCCTCGCGCGATGCCGATGCGTCGGCTAGGCCGAGCGCTTGTTGCGCTGCATGCGGCAGCAGCGAATCGACGGCGCTCGCCACGCCGAGCCGACGGTCGTCGGCACCGGGCAGCACCGCCGCCGCGAACGGACGCAAGATGGCGCGCGCCAGCGGCGTGATCACGACCTCGGCGGCAAGCGGCTCTGCATCGCTGCCGAGCGGATCGGGTGGCAGGAAGGTTTCGCGCTCGAGCAGATCGTCGACCCAGCGCGTGAACTCGGGCAAGGCCATCGGCTCGAGGTCGGCGGCGAGCTGGGCGCGGCGCGCCGGCTCGAGCGCGGGATCGAGGCCGAGCGCGGCCAGCGTCTGCCGGCCGGCGGCATCGTCGCGCAGGTGAGCCAGCGCGCCGCTGCGATCGAGCGCGGAGACCAGCGCATCGAGCCAGTCCACCAGGGCGCGGCGCGTAACGCGTCCGAGCTCGGCGACGATCGCCGCGGCCTCGTCGCGGAGAGCCGACGCGCCCGGCTCGAGCACGAGCCGGAGCAGACCGCGCGCATCGGCGACCTGCACCTTGCGCGCGGCGGCTTCGAGTGCTTCGAGAGCGGCACCGCAGCTGGTCGCGAACGGTGCCGACTTCAACCAGTCGAGCCAGGCATCGGCGCCGGCATCGCCGCGCGCGGCGAGCAAGGTCGCCATCACGGCGGCGCCGGCACGCGTCGTCGCCAGCTTCCAGCCGGTCTCGTCGCGCAGCACGACCGCGCTGCGCTCGAGCAAGGCGCGAATGCGGCGGATGAGGACGCGGTCTTGCGCGATCAGCGCGACCGGCGTCTCGCCGCGCTCGACGTGCGCCAGCACCACGCCTGCCGCCGTCGAAGCCTCGTCCTCGAAGCCGTCGCAAACGTGCAGCGCCGGCGGCGCACCGGCCGGCAACTCGCGAAACGGGTCGTCGGCCGCGACGTCGGTATCGATCTGCAGCGCCGGAACGCCGGCATGTTCGAGCAAGGCGGCCGCGAGCGGCTCGACGCCGCCGGCCGTTACCGCCACCCAGGCCGCAGGGCGGAAAGCGAACAGACGATCGGTGTCGAAGCTGCCGGACCGCGTCGCCCATTCGAGCGCGACCTGCGCGAGCAGGCGCTCGCGGCTGCCGGGGCCGCCGGGCTGACGCAGCGTCTCGCGCGCCACCGCCCACCAGGCGTCGCGCCGGTCGGGCGGTACCGCCGCCACGGCGACAAGCATCTGCTGCGCCGTCGTGACGACGCGCGCCGCGCCCTGTGCGAAGCCGCGCGGATCGCGTCGCGCCCACTCGGCCAGACCGCCCTGGCGCGACAGGGTCTGCATCGCCAGCAAGGTGTCGTGGGCGATGCCCCAGCCGAGCTCGCCCGAGCCGCGGGCGGGCGGCGGGCCGAGCGACGCGGCCAGCGTCCGCGTCGTCTCGACGCGTGGCATCCATCCGCCCGCCGATGCGAAGGCACGGCGTGCCGGCGCGAGTAGCTGCACGAACGGGACAAGCACGACGACGTCGCGAAGGGCGAGCTCACGCTCCGTCGCCCAATCGCGGACCTGGCGCGCGATCACCGTCCATGGGTCCGCGCCGGACGCGTCGAGGAACGAGCGAGCTATCGTCGCCATAGGAAGGGAAAAGCGGTCTCCGCCCCGGGGGCGGCGAGGCTTTATGTCAGAATGATTGTGCCCTTCGACGCGGGCCTTGCAGTCGCCGCTTCGATCTCCATCTCGGGTGCAGGCACGAGGATTCCATCATGAGCAGTGAGCTGATCACCCACACCTCCGACGCGTCGTTCAACGCCGACGTCATCGAATCCGGCACCCCTGTGCTGGTCGACTACTGGGCCGAATGGTGCGGCCCGTGCAAGATGATCGCGCCGATCCTCGACGAAGTTTCCAAGACCTACGACGGCAAGCTCCGCGTCGCCAAGATGAACGTCGACGAGAACCGCGACATCCCCGCCAAGTTCGGCATTCGCGGCATCCCGACCCTGATGCTTTTCAAGAACGGCGAACTCGCCGCGACCAAGGTCGGCGCCCTCTCCAAGGCGCAGTTGACCGCATTCATCGACAGTCACCTATAATCGGCGTCCATAGGCAGGAGACCCGCGTTACCGGGGCTTCTGGCGAGACCGCAAGCCGGCGTGCGCCGGGGCAGATCGCAC
>JANXWR010000529.1 GCA_025351025.1 Burkholderiales bacterium
TCAGCGCATTGATGACGTCGTTCGCCGGTTGCCCTTGTGTCCGGTACGCGCTCAACGTTGCCGAGAATTGCCGGAGTCTTTCTTCGACCAGCGGCTTCAGCGCAGCAAGCGCCTGTTGCTGGCGCGGATTGTCGGCCGTGAGACGCTCGAGGGCGCCGATGTAATACGCCTGCTTGGCCACGGCGTCGATGTAGGGCTCCAGAAAATGGGGCTGGCCGGTCAGCAAAAAGCCCCGTTGCCCCGTTTCCGCATTGGCAAGTGTCAACTGGAGGGTTTCGAGCGCTTGCTGAACCTGCAGCGTGTGCTCGACCTGGCTCGTCGAGCGGCGGAGCTCCACGCTGGCCGTGATAAGCGCTGAAGCTGCAAGTCCCGTGAGTGCGAGGCAGAGGACAAACAGCAATGTGAGCGGAAGAGGGAAGCGAGCCGAGCGGCGTTCGGGCGGCATGACCGGGGGCAGAGGCGTTGGGTTGTCGGGCCCAAGGCGTACCAGGCTCGAGTCGCCGAAGGAATTTACGGTGATTCGCGTCGCGACGCAATGCCACCCGGACCTTTCGGCTCGCCGCGGCTTCATCGATGAATGCCGCGCTACCCGGTGCACGGATCGTGAGCACGGGCAGTTTCGGGCGCCAGATGGGGTTGGTTGCGGGGTTGATTATGCATCAACTCGCAAGTCGTGTGCCATGGGGCCGAAGGGGGAAAGCACGCACGGCGGATGGCCCGGGAGTAAAAGTTGCATGGGTTGCTGTATTTTCGCGCCGTCTCCAGCGTTTCGCGCCAGCGAACGCACATCGCGTGTCGCGTGGCACGCGATGTGCACCCGCATCGGCATGGCGCTCGACGTTTACCGCAAAAAACGCAATTTCAGCACGACACCGGAGCCCAAGGGCCGCGTCGGCAGAAGCACGGCGTCCGGTCTCGCGTTCGTAATCCAGAAGCACGGCGCGAGCCATCTGCACTACGACTTCAGGCTGGAGCTCAATGGCGTGCTGCTGAGCTGGGCCGTGCCGAAAGGCCCAAGCCTCGATCCGGCGGACAAGCGCCTGGCGATGCACGTCGAGGATCATCCGCTCGAGTACGGTGAATTCGAGGGTGTGATTCCGCCTGGGCAATACGGTTCGGGGACAGTGCTGCTGTGGGACCGGGGCCGCTGGATTCCCGAAGGCGATGGGAAGGAGGCCTATCGCAAAGGCAAGCTCAAATTCTCGCTCGAAGGCGAAAAGCTGCACGGAAAATGGACGCTGGTACGCGCCTGGGGATCGAAAAGCGGCGAAGAGAAATCCTGGTTCCTGATCAAGGGCGACGATGCATACGCGCGGCGCAATTCCGAAGTTCGCGTAGTCGACATGTTGCCACGCAGCGTCGCGAGCGGTCGCGATATCGACGAAATCGCGGCGGACCCGGATCGGGTCTGGCACTCGAACAAGAGCGTGGCCGAGAACATGCGCACCGGAGCCCTCGAGCGCAAAAAGCCCGCGTTGCGCCTTGCCGGCCTCCCGGGCGCGCGCAAGGCCGCGGTGCCGAAGACGCTCTCGCCCCAATTGGCCACACTTGCCAAGGCGCCGCCTGTAGGAGACGCGTGGGTGCACGAAATCAAATACGACGGCTATCGCATGGTGTGTCGCATCGCGAAGGGCGAGGCGCACATGCATTCACGCACTGGCAAGGAGTGGACCGCGCAGTTTGCGCCGATCGCACGCGCGCTTGCCCGGCTTCCGGTGCGCGAGGCCTGGCTCGACGGCGAAGTGGTGGTAACCGGCACCGACGGGCGCACGAGCTTCCAGGCGCTGCAGAATGCATTGTCGGCTGGAGACACGGGCGGCATGACTTTCTGGCTCTTCGACCTGATGTACCTCGACGGTTACGATCTTCGCGCCGTGCCGTTGCTCGAGCGCAAGCGCGTGCTGAAGGCAATACTGGAGGGTCAGCCAGCGATGCTTCATTACAGCGAGCACTTCCCTCAAACCGGCGAAACCGTCTACGCGCAAGCCTGCAAACTGAACCTCGAAGGCATCGTGTCCAAGCGACGACACTCAACCTACCAGACCCGCCGCGGTACGGATTGGCTCAAGGACAAGTGCGCATTGCGGCAGGAAATGGTGATCGGCGGTTTCACCAATCCAGGTGGATCACGTACCGGCTTCGGGGCGCTGTTGCTGGGTGTCCACGATGCGACAGGAAGCCTGAAGTATTGCGGCAAGGTCG
>JANXWR010000602.1 GCA_025351025.1 Burkholderiales bacterium
ACGAGCGGCGGCCGAACAGCAAGTACGCGTCGATAGAGAACTGCCGCTGGTAAGTGAAGGAGGGCGAGACGATGATGAAGAAGGAAGGCATCGCCTGGCTCTCCTCCACGCACAAGTCGATCGAGGAGATCGCGACGACGATCCTGCGCGACCTGCGGCCGGATCGGCTCATGTACTGAACGCGCGGTCGGCGCGACATGACGCAGGCGCGGCCCGACGGCGATGCCGACGCCGACACGCGACACGCGTCGGCGAAGGCGCTGTTCTTCGAAGGGCTGGCCGCCTTCGACGACGGTCGCTTCGAGATCGCGGAGCGGTGCTTCGTCGCCTCGCTCGAGGCGCTGCCGGGCCGCACGTCGGCGCTGCTCAACCTGGCCGCGACGCACCTCAAGCTGCAACGGCCGGTCGGCCATCGCCGCCGCCGACGCCGTCCTCGCGACTCAACCCGACAACATCGACGCCCTGCAGCTGCACGCCGGTGCGCTGGCGAAGCTGGGTCTGAAGGAGCAGGCGCTCGACGCTTTCGACGGCGTGCTCGCCCTCGACCCAAGCCTGGCCGACACCTGGAGCCAGCGCGGGCGGCCTGCTGCGCGACGCGGGCCGCCTCGCCGAAGCCGCGCAGGCCTTCGAGCAGGCGATCGCGCGCGGCGGCGATGCGGCGCTGAACGGCTACTACCTCGCCGCGGTGCGCGGCACGGCGCCACCCGCCGTCGCACCGGCAGAGTATGTCGAGGGATTGTTCGACGACTATTCGGCGAGCTTCGAGCAGCACCTGGTCGGATCGCTCTGCTACCGCGCGCACAGCGTGCTGATCGAGACCCACGCCGCGGTGGGCGCCGGCCCCTTCCGCTCGGCGCTCGACCTCGGCTGCGGCACAGGCCTGTGCGGCGCGCTCATCAAGCCACTTGTCGAGCGCCTTACCGGCGTCGACCTCGCCGGCCGCATGATCGCGCGGGCGCGCGAACGCGGCGTCTACGACCGTCTCGAGCAGGCCGAGATCGTCGCCTGGCTGGGCACCAACCGCGAGACCT
This sequence comes from Burkholderiales bacterium, assembly GCA_025351025.1. GTDB lineage: Bacteria > Pseudomonadota > Gammaproteobacteria > Burkholderiales > Burkholderiaceae_C > Schlegelella_A. The sequence goes on from JANXWR010000602.1 coordinate 1,032, forward strand.
TCGACCTGATCGTGCGCACCGCCGTGCTGATCTACTTCGGCGACCTCGGGCCGGTGTTCACCGGCGTCCGGCGGGCCCTTGCGACGGATGGCCTCTTCTGCTTTTCGGTCGAGCTCGCCAGCGACGACGAGGTGAAGCTGCAGCCGAGCCTGCGCTACGCGCATTCGGAGCACTACCTGCGCGAGCTCGCGGCACGGCACGGCTACACCGTCGTGCACCTGCTGCACGCGCCGATCCGCGAGGAGGAGCGGCAACCGATCGACGGCCTGTACGACCATCTCGTCGCGGCCTGAGCGCCGGTCACTCGCTACGATCGCGAGCATCAGACCGATCGGAGACGCTTTCCATGGCCCATCGCCCCGCGCGCTTCGCGCTGCTGCTCGCCGCCCTCGTCGCCGCGACGGCGCAGGCGCAAACGCCCTGGCCAGACCGGCCGGTGACGATGATCGTGCCCTTCCCGCCCGGCGGCGTCGCCGACACGGTGGCGCGGCCGGTCGCCGACGCGCTGTCGCGCCAGCTGAAGCAGACCGTCGTCGTCGAGAACCGCGGCGGCGCCGGCGGTGCGCTCGGCATCGGCGTGGCGGCGCGGGCGCCGGCCGACGGCTACACGCTGCTGCTCAGCCTGTCGTCGATCTCCATCCTCCCCGAGGCCGACGCGATCCTGAATCGCAAGCCCGCCTACACGCTGAACCAGTTCCGGCCGATCGCCCGCTTCACCGCGGACCCGACGGTGCTCGTCGTGCGCGCCGACTCGCCGTGGCACACACTGGCCGAGTTCGTCGCCGACATGCGCCGCCATCCGGGCAGGTTCAACTACGGCAGCTCGGGCAACTACGGCACCATGCACGTGCCGATGGAAATGCTCAAAGCCTCGGCCGGATTTCGCCTGACGCACATCCCGTACACCGGCGCCGGCCCGGCGATCGTCGCGTTGCTCGCCGGGCAGATCGACGCGGTGGCAAGCGGTCCCTCGACCGTCGTGCAGCAGATCCAGGCCGGCAAGCTCCGCGCCCTCGCCCACTGGGGCGACCAGTCGCTTGCCGCCCTGCCCGGCGTGCCCAGCCTCACCCAGGCCGGCTACCCGGTCCGCTTTGCTCAGTGGTCGGCGTTGTTCGTGCCGAGCAAGACGCCAGAGGACATCGTGCAACGGCTGCGTGCCGCGGCCGCCAAGGTCGCCGCCGATCCCGCCGTGCGGCAGGTCGTGGCGAAGGCCGGCAGCCCGATCGAATACCTCGACGCGCCCGAATTCCAGACCTACTGGGACGCCGACGCGAGCACGATGACGCAGGCGGTACGCAAGATCGGCAAGCTCGAATAGCAGCGCGACGAGCGCGGGGCGGCACCGGCTCAGGTGGCGCTGCGCGAACGGCTGGCTTCGTACAGGCAAACGGCCGCCGCCGCGGCGACGTTGAGCGATTCCTCGCCGCCCGGTTGCGGGATGCGGACCAGCGTCGCGCAGCGCGCTTGCACGGCTGGGCTCGCGCCCGCACCCTCGTTGCCGAAGACCCAGGCGCTCGGCCAAAGCAGGGCTGCGTCAGGCAGCGCCGTGGCCGCGTGAGAGCTCGTACCGAGCAGGGGAATCGCCAGCTCCGCGAGCGATCCGGCATCGATGCCTTCGATGAGGCAGAGACCGAAGTGCGCGCCCATCGCCGCGCGCAGCACCTTCGGTGACCACAGCGACGCCGTGCCCTGCAAGGCGATGACCTGGCCGAAGCCGAAGGCCGCCGCGCTGCGCAGGATCGAGCCGACGTTGCCGGCGTCCTGCACCCTGTCAAGGACGACGCTCGGCGCGTCGGTCTGCATCTGCGGCTGCGCCAGCAGCGGCACGACGAAGGCGATCGGCACCGGCGTGTCGAGCGTACCGAGGTCGGCCATCGCTGCGTCGGAGACGATCACCGTCGCTGTCGCGGCTTCGGCGAGCTCGACGAAACGGCCTTCGTGCCAGGCCGTTTCCGTCATCACCGCATGCAGCGCCGGAGCGCCGCCGCGCGCCGCCCAGGCCTGGCACAGATGCTCGCCTTCGAGCAGCACCTGGCCGAGCTTGCGGTAGTCGCCGGGGTGCCGGGCGAGCTTGCGCAGGCGCACGAGCAGCGGGTTGTCCCGCGAGGTGATGTAGGTGAGCTTGTTGTTCGTCACGCCTGCTGCGTCCCGCTCAGAACAACCGGTCCATCGCCTCGCGCACCGGCGCGAAGCTGCGCCGGTGGTGCGGGCAGGCGCCATGCTCGCGCAGCGCCGCCAGGTGCTCCGGCGTCGAGTAGCCCTTGTGTCCGTCGAACCCGTACTGCGGATGCTCGTCGTGCAAGGCCGTCAGCAGCCGGTCGCGGTAGACCTTGGCGATGATCGACGCCGCCGAGATGGCGCGCACCTTGGCGTCGCCGCCGATGACGGTACGCACCGGCATGCTCAGCTCCGGCCGCTGGTTGCCGTCGACGAGGACAATGCAGGGCTGCTCACGCAACCCTTCAACGGCACGCCGCATCGCCAGCAAGGCGGCGCGCAGAATATTGAAGCGGTCGATTTCCTCGACGCTCGCCTCGGCGACGCTGCAGCAGACGGCGCGGAGGCGAATCTCGAGGTCGAGCCGCTCGCGCTCTTCGGGCTGCAGCAGCTTCGAGTCGTTGAGGCCGCGGATCGTCCTTCGGTCGTCCAGGATCACGGCTGCGGCGACCACCGGTCCGGCGAGCGGGCCGCGCCCAACCTCGTCGACGCCGGCCATCGGGCCGCTCACGTCGACGATGAGGCGAAGCTGCGCGGCGCGAAGAAAAGTCCTGGCGTGCATCGCTTTTCCGTCGCCTGCTCAGGATTTGAGCACGGCCTCGATCGCGTCGGTCGCGAGCTTGGCCGTGTCCTGACGCAGCTCGCGATGGATCGCCTCGAAGCGCACGCGCAGCACCTCGCAGGCAGCCGGGTCGTCGAGCCATTTGAAGGCGGCGGCGGCGATCTTCTGCGGGCTGGCGTCGCGCTGCAGCAGCTCGGGGACGGCAAAGTCGCGCAGCAGGATGTTGGGCAGCGAGATCCAGGGCTGGTAGTGCATGCGCTTGCCCATCTGCCAGCTGATCGCGTGCATGGCGTAGACGACGACCATCGGCCGCTTGAAGAGCGCCGTCTCGAGCGTCGCCGTGCCGCTGGCGACGAGCGCGACGTCGCAGGCGGCAAGTGCCTCGTGCGAGCGGCCGTCGAGCAGCTCGATCGGCGCGTCGGGCGCGTATTGCTTGCGCAGCGGCTCGATGACGTGGCGCAGTCCGGTGACGACCGGAATCACGAACCGAAGGCCCGGTTGACGGCGCAGCATCTCGACGGCGGCGCCGAACATGCGCGGCGCGATGTACTGGATCTCGGAGCGCCGGCTGCCCGGCAGGATCGCAACCAGCGTCTCCGCGTCGCCGACGCCGAGCGCGGCGCGCGCCGCCGCACGCGGCACCTCGATCGGGATCTGGCTGGCCAGCGGGTGGCCGACGTAGACGGCGTTGATGTTGCGCTTGGCGTAGATCTCGGGCTCGAAGGGGAAGATGCAGAGCACGAGGTCGCAGGCTTTGCCGATCTTCTCGATGCGCTTGCCGCGCCAGGCCCAGATCGAGGGGCTGATGAAGTGCACCGTCTTCACACCGACGGCGCGCAGCTTGAGCTCGAGGTCGAGGTTGAAGTCGGGCGCATCGACGCCGATGAAGGCGTCGGGCTTGTCGCGCAGCAGCCGCTCGGTGAGCTGGTTGCGGATGCCGACGATCTCGCGAAAGTGGCCCAGCACCTCCACGTAGCCACGCACGGCGAGCTTGTCGTGCGGCCACCAGGCGTCGAAGCCTTGCTCCGCCATCTTCGGGCCGCCGATGCCTTCTGCCATGAGCTGCGGCCAGCGCGCGCGCAGGCCTTGGAGGAGCAGCCCGGCGAGCACGTCACCCGAGGCCTCGCCCGCGACCATCGCGAAACGCGGCGATTCGGAATTCATTTTTTTGCGAGGAGAAAAGGTCAGCGCGCGATGCCCCGCGTCGCCGCGGCAAGGAACGCGGACATCAGCTGCACGTCGGCCGCCGCCTCGGGCTCGCTCTCGGCGAGCGCGGCGATGCGGGCCCGCGCCTGGTCGAGCGGGAGCCCTTCGCGGTAGAGCAGGCGGTGCATCTGTTTGACGGCGGCGATGCGCGCGGCGCTGAAGCCCCGCCGGCGCAGGCCCTCGCCGTTGAAACCGCGCACGCTGAGCGGGTTGCCGTCGACCATCATGTAGGGGGGCACGTCCTGCGAGAGATGGCTCTGGAAGCCGGTCATGGCGTGCGCGCCCATCTTCACGAACTGGTGCAGGCCGCTCATGGCTCCGACGATCGCCCAGTCGCCCAGGTGGACGTGACCGGCGAGCCCGGCGTAGCCGGCGATGATCGTCTGATTGCCGACGACGCAATCGTGGGCGATGTGCACGTTGTTCATCAGCCAGTTGTCGTCGCCGATCCGCGTCGTGCCGGCGTCCTGGACGGTGCCGAGGTTGAAGTTGCAGTACTCGCGGATCGTGTTGCGGTCACCGATCTCGAGCGTCGTCGGCTCGCCGGCGTACTTCTTGTCCTGCGGCACCCCGCCGAGCGAGACGAACTGGAAGATCCGGTTGTCGCGGCCGATCGTCGTGCGCCCCTCGATCACGCAGTGCGGGCCGACCTGCGTGCCCGCGCCGATGCGCACGTGCTCGCGGACGATGCTGTACGGGCCGATCGCCACATCCTCGGCAAGCTCGGCGCCGGGCTCGACGATCGCCGTCGGGTGGATGTCGGCCATCGGATCGGCAGCCGCGCTAGTCCAGGCGGCGCACCGTGCACATCAGCTGCGCCTCGACGGCGAGCTCGCCGCCGACCGTGGCGCGCGCTGTGAACTTGAAGACGCCCGACTTCATGCGGTCGAGGGTGACGTCGAGGATCAGCTGATCGCCCGGCTCGACCGGCCGCTTGAAGCGCGCCGCGTCGATGCCGGCGAAATAGTAGATCTGGTTCTCTTCGGGCGAGGCGCCGACCGCGTCGAAGGAGAGCAGCGCCGCCGCCTGGGCCAGCGCCTCGATCATCATCACGCCGGGCATCACCGGACGGCGCGGAAAGTGGCCGAGGAAATACGGTTCGTTGGCGGTGACGTTCTTCAGCGCCTTGATGCGCTTGCCGTGCTCGAGCTCGAGCACCCGGTCGACCATCAGGAAGGGATAGCGGTGCGGCAGCTGCTTCAGGATCTCGTGGATGTCGAGCGTCATGGCGTCTTCTTCTCCAGCGCCTTCACCCGTTCGCGCAAGGCGTGCAGGTTGCGCAGCGTGGCCGCGTTCTTCTCCCATGAGGCATTGTCGTCGAACGGGAACGAGCCGCTGTAGAAACCCGCCTTGGCGATCGAGCGCGAAATCTGCGTCGCGCCGCCGACGACGACGTAGTCGGCGATCTTCACGTGGCCGGTGACGCCGGCGCCGCCGCCGATCATGCAGTGCGCGCCGATCGTCGAGCTGCCGGCGATGCCGACGCAGCCGGCGATCGCGGTGTGCGCGCCGATCTGTACGTTGTGGCCGATCTGCACGAGGTTGTCGATCTTCACGCCTTCGCCGACAACCGTGTCGCCGGCGGCGCCACGGTCGATGCAGGTGTTGGCGCCGATCTCGACGTCGTCGCCGACGCGCACGCAGCCGAGCTGCTCGATCTTTTCCCAGCGGCCGCGATCCGGAGCGAAGCCGAATCCGTCGGAGCCGAGCACGGCGCCCGGATGAACGATGCAGCGCTCGCCGAGGATGGTCTCGAACAGCAGCGTCACGCGCGCCGACAAGCGAGTGCCGGCGCCGATCCGGCAATCGCGGCCGACGAAGCTGTGCGCGCCGACCGATGCGCCGGCGCCGATCGAGACGCCGGACTCGATCACGGCGAAGGCACCGATGGTCGCGTCGGCCGCGACGTCGGCGGTCGCATCGACCTGCGCCGTGGCATGCACGCCGACGACGCGCGCCGGCCGCGTCCGCCCGGCCCACCATTGCGTAAGCAGCGCGAAATAGAGGTAAGGGTCGGGCGTGACGATGGCCGCGCCGCGCGTCACCGCTGCCTCGCGATAGGCCGGCGCGACGATGACGCAACCGGCCCGCGACGAGGCGAGCTGCTTGGCGTACTGGGGATTGGCGAGGAAGGCGATCGTCGAGGGCGTCGCCGATTCGAGCGGGCCGACGCTGTCGATGCGCGTCGCAGCGTCGCCGATCAGTTCGCCACCGAGCCGGTCGCGAATCTCGCCCAGCGCTACGTCGGCCACAACTCAGGTCACTTGCCGCCCTGGGCGTTGAGCGCCTTGATCACCTTGTCGGTGATGTCGACCTTCGCGCTCCAGAACACGGCCTCCTGAAGGATCAGGTCGTACTTCTCGGTCTCGAAGATCTGCTTGATGACCTTGTTCGTGCGCTCGACCACTGCGCCGAGCTCCTCGTTCTTGCGCTGGCTCAGGTCTTCCTGGAACTCGCGGCGCTTGCGCTGCAGCTCGCGGTCCTGGTCGACGAGCTCGCGCTGTCGCCGTACGCGCTCGGTTTCGGCAAGAGTCGGCGCGTCT
>JANXWR010000587.1 GCA_025351025.1 Burkholderiales bacterium
CCCGGACGACGCGGCGCTCGACTAGCGCGGCAAGCTTTGGCAGGGGAAGAAGGATTCGAACCTTCGCATGTCGGAATCAAAATCCGATGCCTTAACCAACTTGGCGACTCCCCTACACCGGTTCGCGACTTGCGCCGCGCACCTTCAACCCGCGTCGCGGCTCGCGCCGCGACATCACCCCCCGCGACCGGCCCAGCTTGCGAGCGGATGGCGCTCCAGCGAGCGGCACATCCGGCTCGACCAGCCAAGAGGCCAATCGCTCGGCATCGCTGCCGAGGGTGCCGGGCCGTGCCCCGCCCATGCGAAGACCGCGCTTCCCGATCCCGTCATTCGGCTGTTGCCGAACGCGGCGTGAAGCCCAGCCGCCGCGCGCGAGACATCGGGGCAAAGACTTTCGGCCGCGGCCTGAAGATCGTTGCGCCCGAAGCCTACGGCGAGTTCCGGCCCGGTTTCCTCGGTCTTTGCGGGCCCGTCGAACGGGCGGCGCTCGGCCTCGGAAAAGCCCGCGATTCTAGCAGCCTCGACGACGGCGGCGACCTGCGGCGACGTGAAGATCGCCCGCGTCTCGAGGCCGAGCGCCGGCTTGACGACGGCGAACCACGCCGGCGCGCTCGCCACCGGCGTCAGAACCTCGCCGATGTCGCCGACCCGCGCCGCCGTCCCGCCCAAGAAGAACGGCACGTCGGCGCCGAGGCCCAGGCCGATCGGCAACAGCCGTTCGAGTGGCCAGTCGAGGCGCCAGAGGCGGTTCAGCGCGAGCAGCGTCGACGCCGCATCCGAGCTGCCGCCGCCGAGGCCAGCGCCCCAGGGCACCTGCTTCTCGATCGAGATGTCGGCGCCGAGCGGCGTCGCGGCGGCCCGCTGCAGGGCGCGCGCGGCGCGCAGGCAGAGGTCGTCGGCGGGCAGGGCGGCGGCGAGGTCGTGCCGGGCCAGCTTGGCGTCGGTGCGCAGCTCGAAGTGCAGCACGTCGCACCAGTCGATCGGCACCATCAGCGAATCGATGCGGTGATAACCGTCGTCGCGGCGGCCGAGCACGTGCAGGAACAGGTTCAGCTTGGCCGGCGCCGGCACGTCGAGGAGCGAGCGCAGCGCCATGGCGTCAGGGCCGGTCGAGCTGGATGCGCACGGTCACGACGGGGAGCGGCTCGCTGCGCTGCGCCGAGACCGCGCCTTCGCCGAGGCGGCCAAGCTCGACCGTCCAGCCGAGCTGGGCGAAGCTCGCGGCGCCGGTCGACGAGCTCGGCGCGCCGGGCCACGGACGCCCGTGCAGCCAGTCGAACCAGGCCTCGATCGGCACGCTCTCGCCGAGCACCTCGCGTGTCAGGGCGTCGAGGTCGTAGTAGCGGCGCGTGCCCTGCGGCGTGGCCAGCACGACCTCGCTCGGCTGCCAGCGCGCCTGCGCCAGCATGCTGCCGAGGGGAGTCGACAGGCCGAGCGCACCGGCCCGCGCACCGCCGCGCAGGTCGAACGCGGCCGAGAAGGCGCGCGTCGGCGCCGTGCCGAGCGCCTCGACGTGCAAGGCGAGCCGGCCCGAAAAGGACTCGCCTTCGGCCACGGGCGCGAGCGGCGTCAGGTTGGCGCAACCGGCCAGCAGCGCCGCCGCCAGCAAGGCGGTGAGCCGCTTCATCGCTGGCCGTCGGGCCGCGGCGCACGGCCGCGCGGCCTCACAGATCGACCCGCAGCCGTGCCAGGGTTTCGCGCAGCACGTCGTTTGCCGAGTCGCGCGCCCGGCCTTCGCGCCAGACCTTGCGCGCTTCGTCGGTCTGGCCGGCGCTCCACAGCACCTCGCCGAGATGGGCGGCGATTTCCGGATCGGGGCGCGACTGATAGGCCATGCGCAGGACGCGGATCGCCTCGTCGCGGTTGCCGAGCCGGTATTCGACCCAGCCGAGGCTGTCGGTGATGAAGGGCTCGCCCGGGCTCAGCTCGAGCGCCTTTTGGATCAACGTGCGCGCTTCCGGCAGGCGGATCTTTCGCTCGGCGAGCGAATAGCCGAGCGCGTTGTAGGCGTGATGGTGATCGGGCTTCAACGCGATGACGCGGCGGAGCAGCCGCTCCATGTCGTCGAGGCGGTTCAGTTTTTCCTCGGCCATCGCCTGCTCGTAGAGCAGGTCGGTGTCGTCGGGGTAGGCCTTGTTCGCCTGCGCCAGAACCTTCTCGGCCTCGCCCCACTGCTTGGCTTCGCGCAGCAGCTCGGCCTCGGCGATGAGCTTGGCGCGCGCGTCGGCGGCGGTCTGCTCGGGCACGCGGTGGATCAGCTGCCGGGCCTCGGCCATCTTGCCCTGCTTGGCGAGCAACGAAGCGCGGCGCGACTGCACTTCGAGGGCACGCTGCGGGTTGTCGATACGCGCCAGCCAGCGCTCGGCGCCGGCGAAGTCGCGCTGCTGCTCGGAGGCCTGCGCCAGCAGCAGCCAGGCCTGGGTGAGCGCGCTGCCGGCGGTGGTGGGCGTGTCGTCGTCATCGTCGGCCGCGACTGCGGCGGGCACGACCGGCGCCGCCGGCCCGATGGTGACGGCGGCGCCGCCCTCGACCAGGCGCACATAGGTCTGCAGGGCTGCCGTGGCCTCGACCGGATGGCGCAGCTCGAGCTCGAGCGCGCCGAGCGTGAGCCAGGGCGGCGCCAGCGCCGGTTCGCTGCGCGTCAGCAGCGCCACCTGCTCGGAAGCGTCGCCGAGCCGCTGCGACGCGGCCAGGGTGCGCACGTAGAGCAGGCGCACCGCGGCGGGTGCGGGCGGCGTCGACGCGAGGCGCGCCTTGACGATCGCCTCGGCGTCGGGGGCGGCGGGCAGCAGGTCGAGCGCGAGCAGGGCCGGGCCGTCGGCGCCGGGGCTCATCGCGGCGGCGCGTTGCGCATAGGCCAGCGCCTTGTTTGGATCGCCCGAAGCAAGCCAGCCGCGGCCGATCGCGACCAGCGCCGCGCTGCCGGTGTCGGCCGCTTCGGTGTAGGGCTTCAGCGCCCGTTCGAGCAGCGAAGCGACGCCGGACCGATCGTCGCTGCGGCCGAGGAAGCGCGGCACCGCGTCGAGCATGGCCGGCAGCGCCGTGCGCGGCGCCTGGCGCAGCAGCGTCGCCAGGGGCTCTTCGGCCTCGCCGACGCGGTTGAGCGCGATCAGCATCTGCACGTGATAGCGCAGCGCCTCCTGCGATTGCGGCACTGCCGTGCGCCAGGCCAGCACAGCGGCCAGCGCCTGATCTCCGGCACGCGCCTGCAGGGCGATGTCGGTGACGCGGCGAAACACCGCTTCGTCCTTGGAGCGCCGGGCGGCGTCGAGGAGCAGCTGGTAGCCGGTGGCGGTGTCGCCGTTGCGAACCTGGATCTCGCCGAGCAGCAGCTGGTAGAAGAGTGGCGCGTCGAGCGGTGAGTTGTCGACCCCGGCGAGCCTCACCGATTGGGCGAGCGCCAGAGGCGGCGCGGCGCCCGCGGCGGCGAGCGCCAGCAAGAGAGCCGGCAGGCGCACAGGGCCTGAATGAATGCGAAACGCCGGCATCGACGAACTCCTCGGACGAGAAACGATTCTAGTGTTGGCAGGCTCGCGCCGCCCGTGCGGCGCGCGCAAAGGCCCGTTCGAACCGTCCGACTCGCGCCCCTCGTGATAATTCCCCGCCGCACCGCGTTTACATGCCCGAGCTTCCCGAAGTCGAAGTCACCCGCTTGAGCTTCGCCGCGCGCATCGAGGGCGCGTGCGTCACCGGCGTGCGTGTCGGCAAGCCCTTGCGCTGGCCGCTCGGTTGCGCGCCCGAATCTCTCGTGGCGCAGACCGTCGGCGCGGTGACCCGGCGCGGCAAATACCTGTGGCTGCCGCTCGATCGCGGCGGCCTGCTCTTGCACCTGGGCATGTCGGGCTCGCTCGCGTTCGGCGACGTCGACCCGGTGCCGGGCCCGCACGATCACTTCGACCTCGTCACCGCCGGCGGCACCTTGCGCCTGACCGACCCACGCCGCTTCGGCGCCGTTGTCTGGTCACCGTCGAGCGAGACCGGCGTCGCCGCCAAGCTGCTCGCCCGGCTCGGCATCGAGCCCTTCGACCCGCGCTTCGACGGCGCTCATCTGCACGCGGCGCTGCACCGGCGCAGAGTCTCGGTGAAGCAGGCGCTGCTCGGCGGCGAGATTGTCGTCGGCGCCGGCAACATCTATGCGTGCGAAGCGCTCTACCAGGCCGGCATCGATCCGCGCACGCGCAGCGACCGCATCAGCCGGTCGCGCGCCGACCGGCTGGCCGTGGCAATCCGTGCCGTGCTGGCCCGTGCCGTCGACGTCGGCGGCTCGACGTTGCGCGACTTTCGCGATGCGCATGGCATGGCCGGCGCGTTCCAGCTCGAAGCCGGCGTCTACGGCCGTGCCAGCACGACCTGCCAGCGCTGTGGCGGCACGATACGGCGCGTCGTCCAGGGCGGCCGGGCCAGCTATTTCTGCCCCGGCTGCCAGCGCCGTTGAGCGGGCCGCATTCGCCTCTGGCGGGCTCGACCTGCTCGGACCGCGCCCGGGCGTGCGAAACGTCCTGCCGCAGCCTCGTGAGCAAGTGTTTCGGCGCCGCTCGGCGCACGGCGCTGGGATACGATGCTCCGCGCCTTCCGCCTGACGCCTCGATGACCCATTCTTTTGCGACCAGCCTCGACGCCCTCGGCGGGTGGCGTGCCGCGCTGGGCGAGCGCGTCGACACCCTCGCCCGGTTCCTCGGCGAGCACGACCTGGCGCAGGGCGCCGCCGCCGAGCAGCTCGATTCGCTGCGCGAGCGCCTCGGCAACGAGAAGCTGGTCGTCGCCTTCGTCGCCGAGTTTTCGCGCGGTAAATCCGAGCTCATCAACGCCATCTTCTTCGCCGACACCGGCCGGCGCATCCTGCCCGCCACGCCGGGTCGCACGACGATGTGCCCGGTCGAGCTCGGCTGGCGCGGCGACGAGCCGGCTTCGCTGCTGCTGCTGCCGATCGAGACCCGGCTCGAAGGCCTGGCCCTCGGGGAGCTGCGCGCCCAGCCGCGCGCCTGGCGCCGCCTCGAGCTCGACATCGACGACCCCGATCAGCTCGCCCACTCGCTGCTCGAGGTGACGCGCACCGAGTGGGTCACCGAGGAGCAGGCGCGCGCGCTCGGCTTCTGGGACGACGCCCACCCCGACGACAACCCGCCGCGCGACGACGCCGGCAAGGTCGAGGTGCCGGCATGGCGCCACGCCCTCATCAACTATCCGCATCCGCTGCTGCGCCAGGGCCTGGTCGTGCTCGACACGCCGGGCCTGAACGCGATCGGTGCCGAGCCCGAGCTGACCCTGTCGCTGCTGCCTTCGGCGCATGCCACCGTCTTCATCCTCGGCGCCGACACGGGCGTCACCAAGTCCGACCTGGCGATCTGGCGCGACCACCTCGGCGCGCATGCGCCGACGCGCTTCGTCGTCCTGAACAAGATCGACACCCTCGAGGACCCGCTCGCCACAGTCGCGCAGGTCGAGGCGCAGATCGTGCAACAGCAGAAGGAGACCGCGCGCACGCTCGGCATCTCGATGCAGCGCGTCTTTCCGCTCTCGGCGCGCAAGGCGCTGGCCGCGCGCGTCGGCGGCGACGAGATGGCGTTGAACGAAAGCCGCCTGCCGATCCTCGAGTCGGCACTCGGCGCGCAGCTGCTGCCGCAGCGCCGCCAGGTGCTCGAGCAGGTCGTGCAGGCAGGTGCGCAGCAGATCGAGAGCCACGTCGTGCGCAGCATCGGCGACTCGCGCCGCCAGCTCGCCGAGCAGATGCTCGAGCTGCGCGGCCTGCGCGGCAAGAACAGCGCCAAGGTCCGCCTGATGCTGAAGCGCGTCGACGCCGAAACGACCGAATTCGAGGAATGCACGACCTTGCTGCAGGCGATGCGCGCCGTGCACGGCCGCATGTTGAAGGACATGCTGACCGACCTCTCGTCGGACCGCGTCCGCGACGAGGTCGCGGAGATGCAGGCGTCGATGGGCGCCTCGATCCTCAACCTCGGCGCGAAGAAGGCCTTTCTCGCCCTGTGCGAGCGCCTGCGCGCGTTGCTCTCGTCGGCGCAACGCCGGAACGGCGAGATCCGCGAGATGCTCGGCGCCTCGTTCGGCCGCCTTAACGCCGAATTCGGCTTCAGCCTCGCGCTCGGCAAGCCGCTCGATTTCGACCGCTTCACGAGCGAGCTGCAGCTGATCGAGAGCAACTACGTCCAGTACCTGGGCCTGACCTTGGCCTTGCGCCTGGCGCAGCCCAAGTTCATGGAGCAGTTCCGGCGCATGCTGATCTCCAAGCTGCGCGTCGTCTTCGAGAACGCGAGCAGCGAGCTCGAGCTGTGGAACAAGGCGGTCTCGGCTCAGGTCGATTCGCAACTGCGAGAGCGCCGCAAGGCCTTCAAGCGGCGCCGCGAGACGCTCGAGAAGATCCAGGCCGCGGCCGGCGAGCTCGAGCTGCGCCTCGACGAGATCGAGGCGCAGGACCAACGCCTCGTCGAATTCCAGCAACGCACCAGCGAGCTCGCGGAAAGCCTGCGCGAATACGCCTTCGCGGCGCCCTTCGCCACCGACGCCGAGTTCGACAAGCTCGACCTTCCCCTCTTCGACGACGCCGTACCCCTGAGCGGCAACGAAGAAGAGATGCAGCGCCAGGCTTGAGCCTGCCGCTCGGCCGCCCGAAGGCAGGCGCGCTCCCGCTCGGCGGGACGGCGCGCAGCGCCAAGGGTGCACCAATACTGCAGCGCGAGTTGCCGGCGAATTTCGCCGCGCAGGTCATCGCCTGGCAGCGAGTGCACGGACGGCACGACCTGCCCTGGCAGGTTCGCGATCCCTACCGCGTCTGGCTCTCGGAGGTGATGCTGCAGCAGACGCAGGTCGCCACGGTGCGCGCCTACTTCGATCGCTTCATCGCCCGCTTTCCCGACGTGCACAAACTCGCCGCGGCGAGCGTCGACGACGTGCTCGCGCTCTGGAGCGGGCTCGGCTATTACAGCCGCGCGCGCAACCTCCATCGCGCCGCGCAGGCGATCGTCGCCGAGCACGGCGGCGAGTTTCCGCGCAGCAGCGTGGCCCTGGCGACACTGCCGGGCATCGGCCGCTCGACGGCGGCGGCGATCGCCGCGTTCTCGTTCGGCGAGCGCGTCGCCATCCTCGACGGCAACGTCAAGCGCGTGCTGGCACGCGTGCTCGCCCTTGCTGGCGATCTCGCCGAGAGCCACGCCGAGCGCAAGCTCTGGAGCGCGGCGACAGGTCTGTTGCCCGAGCACGGCATCGAGGCTTACACGCAGGGCTTGATGGACCTCGGCGCGACGATCTGCCTCGCCCGCGCGCCGCTCTGCCTGCTCTGCCCGGTGTGCGACCTGTGCCGCGCCGCGCGGGCCGGCACCCAGGACCGCTATCCGGTGAAGACGCGTCGCACCTCACGTGGCCGCCGCGAGCACATCTGGCTGGAGCTTCGACGCCAGGGTCGCGTCTGGCTGGTGCAGCGCGAGGCACGGGGCATCTGGGCTGGACTCTGGAGCCTGCCCGAGTTCGACTCGATCGAGGCGCTGCGTGTAGCCGCTGCCGACTGGCCCGGCCGCGCCGTCGAGCTCGAGCCGTTCACGCACGTCCTGACCCATCTCGACTGGACCTTGCGGCCGGTGCGCTGGACGCTGCCGGCGCGCACGCCGGCTCGCACCCTGACGGCGATCGAGACGCGCTGTCCGCGCGGCCGCTGGTTCGATGTCGACGAGGCGCTGCGGGTCGGCCTGCCCGCGCCGCTGCGCAAACGGCTCGCTGCAGAGGCAGGCGACGCCGCCGGCTAGTGCGGGGTCTGCTTCGTGCGCATCAGCGAATCGACGATGTCGAGTCGGCCGAGCGGATCGGCCAGCGTCATGAGGCGCTGCCTGGCCTCGAGCGGCAAGGGCAGGATCTCGCACCAGCGATTCGCGACCCAGCCGGCGTCGTCGAAGCGGTGCGGCGCGAGAAAGGGATGCGCGCCCTGCGCCTCGAGCGCCCGGGTCGCGTCGGCCAGGCTCTTCACGGCGTTGCCATGCGCCGGGCTCGGCGCCACCGCGGGATCGTCGGCCACCGCGGTCGCCTCGCCGAGCCACAGGCCGTCAGTCTGCTGCCGCGTCGCGCCGAGCACGAAGCGCTGCCTGCCGCGACAGCGCACGAGCAGGATGTTGGCCTCGGCGCTGTCGACGTCGATCAGCTCGGCGAGCGTGCCGACCTCGTAGAGCGCGACGGCATCGTTCGAGACACGCGCGTCGGTGCCGGTCTTCAGCGCGACGACGCCGAACGCGCGCTGCTCGCGCATGCAGAGCGACATCAGGTCGAGGTAGCGCGTCTCGAAGACCTTCAGCTCGAGCAGGCCGTCGGGAAAGAGCACCGTGCGCAGCGGGAACAGCGGCAGCGCCGCATCGGGCAGTGCGTCCTTCGTCACGCCGGGTCGAGCTCGCGATGCCGGATCAGCGGCGCCGCTTCCTTGCCGAAGCGCTCAGCCAGCCGCTCGGCGAACCACACCGAGCGATGCTGGCCGCCGGTGCAGCCGATGGCGACGGTGAGGTAGGCGCGCTGATCGGCCTTGAAGGCGGGCAGCCAGCGGCGCAGGAAGGCGGCGATGCGCTCGAGCATCTCGACCGCGTCGGGCTGCGCCATCAGGTAGTCGGCGACTGGCGCGTCGCGACCGTTGAGGGCACGCAGCTCGGGCACGTAGTGCGGGTTCGACAAGACACGCACGTCGAACACGTAGTCGGCATCGAGCGGCACGCCGTGGCGATAGGCGAAGCTTTCGAAGACCAGGGTGAGGCGGCTGTCGGGCGCGCGCACCAGCTCGCGCATCCAGGCGCGCAGCTGCGCCGGCCGCAGCTGGCTGGTGTCGAGCACGGTCGACTGGTCGCGCAGGTCGGCGAGCAGCTCGCGCTCGAGCTCGATCGCCTCGACCAGGGCGCCGCGGTCGGCAAGCGGATGAGCACGCCGCGTCTCCGAGTAGCGGCGCACCAGCGCGGCCGTGGTCGCATCGAGAAAAATGGTGTGGACGACGATGCCTTCGCCCTTCAGCTGGGCAAGGAGCGGCAGCAGATGCGGCAGCGAGCTGGCGCTGCGCACGTCGACGGCGATGGCGATTCGGCGGTCGCGATGTCCCTGCTCGAGGCGCAGGAAGTCGAGCAGCAGCTCGGGCGGCAGGTTGTCGACGCAGAAAAAGCCGGCGTCCTCGAGCGCGTGCAGCGCCACGGACTTCCCAGATCCCGAGATCCCGGTGACGAGGACAACCTCGCGAGGCGCGGGGACGACCTCGCCGGGGTCGCTCATGGCCTCGTCCTTCGTGGCGCGGCGCTCGACGCGAGCATCTCCTGCGCGTGCGCGAGGCTGGTCGACGAGAGCTTTTCGCCGCCGAGCATGCGCGCGATCTCGGCGACGCGCGACTCGCCGGTCACGGCATCGACAGCGCTTCGCGTCTTGCCGCGATCGGTTTCCTTGGAGACGACGAAGTGCCGATCGGCGCAGGCCGCGACTTGCGGCAGGTGCGTCACTGCGAGCACCTGGCGATCGCGCCCGATCTGCTTCATCAATCGGCCTACCGTCTCGGCGACAGCGCCGCCGATGCCGGCGTCGACCTCGTCGAAGATGAGCGTGCCCGGCGCGTCGGCGCCGGCGTCGAGCTCGCTGGTGACGACCGCGACCGAGAGGGCGATGCGCGACAGCTCGCCTCCGGAGGCGACCTTGGCAAGCGGCCGCGCCGTCGTGCCGGCGTGCCCTGCGACGAGGAACTCGGCCGACTCGAGGCCGAACGATTGCGGCGCGTCGCTCGCCTCAAGCGCGACCTCGAAGCGGCCACCGGCCATGCCGAGCTGCTGCATCGACTTCGTCACCGCGGCGGCGAGCTTGGGCGCCGCGGCGCGGCGCGCGGCCGAGACCTGTTTGGCCGCGGCGTCGTAGGCGGCGCGCGCGGCGTCGCCGGCGCGGCGCAGCGCATCGAGGTCGGCCGCGGCGTCGCGCTCGCGCAGCTCGCTCTTCCATTGCGCGCGCAGCGCCGGCAGCTCGTCGGCCGGGCGGCGATAGCGCCGCGCCAGCCCGACCCAAACCGACATACGCTCGTCGAGAGCGCGCAGGCGATCCGGATCGAGCTCGGTCCGGTCGAGGTAGCTCGCGAGCGTATGTGCGGCGTCGTGCAGCTGCGCTTCGGCGCCGCGCAGCGCCTCGATCGTCGAGGCCAGGCGGGCGTCGTAGGCGGCGACGCCTTCGAGCGCGTCGACGGCCCGCGCCACCAGCGATTCGGCGTTCGCCGCCGACTCGCCGTCGCCGCCGGTGATCGCCTCGCGCGCGCCGTTCGCCGCGTCGATCAACGACTGGCCGTTGGCGAGCCGCGTGTGCTCGGCGTCGAGCTCGGGCCATTCGTCGTCGCCCGGCGCCAGCTTGTCGACCTCGCCGAGCTGCCAGGCCAGACGCTCGCGCTCGCGTTCGAGGTCGCCCTGCTTCGCGGTCGCTTTCGCCAGCGCATCGCCGGTGTCGCGCCATTCGGCCCAGCGCGCGGCGAGCGGCTTGGTGTCGACCTGCGCATAGGCGTCGAGCACGGCGCGCACCGAGGGTGCGCGCGTCAAGCTTTGCCAGGCGTGCTGGCCGTGGATATCGACCAGCGCCTCGCCGGCTTCGCGCAGCTGCGCCGCCGTCGCGGCGCTGCCGTTGACCCAGGCGCGGCTCTTCCCTTGCGCGTCGATCGTGCGGCGAAGCAGCAGGCGGCTGGCGTTCTCCGGATCCGTCTCGAAGCCGGCCTCGGCCAGCCAGGCGGCCAGCGCTGTTGGCGCGTCGAACTCGGCGGTGATCTCGGCGCGCGTCGCGCCTTCGCGAACGACGCCGGCGTCGCCGCGGCCGCCGAGCGCGAGCTGCAGCGCATCGACGAGGATCGATTTGCCGGCGCCGGTCTCGCCGCTGAGCACCGTCAGGCCGGCGCCCAGCTCGATCTCGAGCGCGTCGACGATGACGAAGTCGCGGACCGCGAGGCGATGCAGCATCCGCTCAGGCCTCAGCCGGGCGCCGGGCCGCCCCGAGCCCGGCTGGCCTTGCAGGCCGCGGCGTTGCGAGACGCAACGCCTCCTCGTGCCGTCCATGCCGGCGCCGGCCGGCATGGAGCCGCGGCACTCGGCCCCCTCGGGGGGCAGCGAACGTGGTGAGCGTGGGGGCCGTCATTACACCGCGCCCGAGGCCCAGTGCAGCTTGCCGCGCAGGGTGGCGAAGTAGCTCCAGCCGCGCGGATGCAGAAAGCGCGCGTGGTGGGCGGAGCGGCGCACCCAGATGCGGTCGCCGTGGGCCAGACTGGTGAGCGACTGCATGTCGAAGTTCACGCTGGCATCGCGGCCGGCGACGATCTCGATCGCCACCTCTCCCGAATCGGGCACGACGATCGGCCGGTTCGACAGGTCGTGCGGCGCGATCGGCACCAGCACCCAGCCGGCGATGCCCGGATGCAGGATCGGGCCGCCGGCCGAGAGCGCGTAGGCGGTCGAGCCGGTGGGCGAGCCGACGATCAATCCGTCGGCGCGCAGGTTGGCGACGAACTCGCCATCGATCTCGATCTTCAGCTCGACCATGCCGGCGGTGGCGCCGCGGCTGACGATCACGTCGTTGAGCGCAAAGCTCTCGAACATCGTCGCGCCGTCGCGTCGCACGCCGCCTTCGAGCATGGCGCGGCGCTCCTCGTCGTACTCGCCGTCGAGGATGGGCGGCAGCGCCGCCGCGAAGTCGCCGAAGGCGATGTCGGTGATGAAGCCGAGCCGGCCCTGGTTGATGCCGACCAGCGGCAGGCCGTGGCGCGCCAGCTGGCGGGCGATGCCGAGCATGGTGCCGTCGCCGCCGACGACGACGGCGATGTCGCAGGCCTTGCCCAGCGCCTCGGCGTCGAGCGTGGGCCAGTCGGCAATGCCGGTATTGCGCGCGGTCTCTTCCTCGATCGCGACGGCAAGCCCGCGCGCGACCAGGAATTTCGCGATCGAGCCGAGCTCTTCGCGGATGCCGCCGGAGTTGAATTTGCCGACGAGCGCAGCGTGCCGGAAGCGGGTCGACATTCGCGGGATTACACCACAGCGACCCCGTTTTACCTCGGGGGAGCGAGGCCGGAGCCGGCCCTTTCGGGACCCCCGAAGGACCATAATCCGTCGGCCGTTGGCTCGATCCCCGCACGGCCTACCGATCGCGATCGGGCGGCCGTCGCCGATCCCGCGAAGCTGGGTGAATTGCATTGCGCGCGTTCCTTGTTGCTCTTTTGGCATTCGCTGGCATCCAGGCCGCCCACGCGGCGGCGTTGGTGGGCGGACGTTTCGTCGAAGCGGATGGCTGGAAGGCGCGCATCACGGTGGACTGTCTCCTCAAGGACAAGGTCTGCGGCAGCTTTCGCTACGAGAAGCTGGACTGCGAAGGCGACCTGATCTACACCGGCGAGACGGCCACCGGCTTCGCGTTTCGCACCGAGCTTCGCGCCGGACGCTGCCTGCCGGCCTGCACCGTTCAGATCTCGAGCGACTTCAAGCGCTACGCCGAGGTGTGCCAGGACAGTCGGCACGAGGGCTTCCTGATGGCCGCGAATGCGTCGACGGTCACCGCCGTGGCCGCGGTCGCGCCCGCACCCGAGACGGCCCGCCTGGCGTCCCCCCCTCGCCCAGCCCCGACCGGCAAGTTGAACGGGCAGGTGCACTACAAGTGGGACAACGGCGATGTCTTCGACGGCCTGATGCTCGACGGCAAGCGCAACGGCAAGGGACGATTCGTCTGGGCCAGCGGCCAGACCTACGAAGGTGATTGGCGCGACGACGTGGCGGTCGGCGAGGGCGCTATGGTCTTCGTCAATGGCGATCACTACCAGGGCCAGGTGAAGGACGGCAAGCCCCATGGCCGCGGCAAGATGCAATTCTCGAACGGCGACACCTACGAGGGCCAACTCGACCAGGGCATCGCCGACGGCGAGGGCGCCTATACGGAGAAGAACGGCAGCCGCTACACCGGCCAGTGGAAGACCGGCCTGAAGAGCGGTCGCGGTACCTACGTCTGGGCTTACGGCCAACGCTACGAAGGGGAGTGGGTCGCCGACCGGGCCGAAGGCAAGGGAGCCATCGTGTTCTCCAATGGCGACCGGTACGAGGGTCCGGTCAGCAACGGCATGCCTCAGGGCAAGGGTGTCAGGATCACCACGTCGCAGGACCGCTATGAAGGCGACTTCGTCCAGGGCGAAGCGCAGGGCGAGGGCGTCTATCGATGGAAGAACGGCGAGGTCTATGCCGGCAGCTGGCAGAAGGGCAAGAAGGTCGGCAAGGGCCGCTACACCTGGGCCAACGGCGACTACTGGGAAGGGGAGTTTGCCGACGACAAGAAAACCGAAGTCGGTCGCCAGTACTTCACGGCCATGGTCGCTGCCACTCCCGAGGCCACGAATCTCGCCCGGCAGGCTGACGCGCTGGCAGGCTCCGCCGACGCCAACGCGGGCCGTCCACAAACCGCCAGGACCGACGACAAGTCGCCGGACCGGGCCAAGCTGCTCGCCATTCCGATGGTCGCCAAGGAGCTGCGCGATTGCATGCGCAAGCAGGGCAGCGACTGCGCCGCGCGTGTGTTCAACGATGTGCTGAGCGACTCCTTGCAGGCGCACAAATGGCAAACGATGGCGACCGAGAAAGGCGCCAAGGACAAGGGGCCGGTATTCGAAGTCGACACCAATTCGGTCCTCGAGGGCGGAGAAGTCTTCTCCTGGCTGCGCTCGGGCGACGGCAACCGGGCTCGCAACATCGGCATCAAGTACGCGTGCCGGCCGCAGACGCTGGAGATCCAGCTGGTCTACAACTGCACCGGCGGCCAAGCCTGCAAGCTCGACCCGAACATCGACAAATACGCGGGCAAGATCCTTCCGGCGACCGACATCCGCAGCTGGTTCAAGGACGCATGCGAGCGCTGATGCATCCGGTCAGCGCGACCACCGTGCCTCTCGGGACGAGACCACGCTGTGGATGACGACCGCGCCAGCGCGCGAACCCAGGTGATCGGCGCGCCTGCTCCCCAGGCCCCGCCGACCCGCCTGCACCAGAACGCGCTGCCGGTCGGCGCCATGCTGGGCGAGTTCGAGATCATCGACCTGGTCGGCGAAGGCGGTTTCGGCATCGTCTATCTGGCCCAGGATCACTCGCTGCATCGCAAGGTGGCCCTGAAGGAGTACATGCCCGCCCTGCTGGCGCTGCGCGGGCAGGACACCTCGGTGTCGGTACGCTCGGAGCGCGACCGGGCCACCTTCGAGATCGGCATGCGCAGCTTCGTCAACGAGGCGCGCATGCTCGCCCAGTTCGATCACCCCGCGCTGGTCAAGGTGTACCGCTTCTGGGAGGCCAACGGCACGGCCTACATGGTCATGCCCTTCTTCAGCGGCCAGACGCTGCAGGACGAGCTCAAGCGGCGCGACGATCCTCCCGACGAAGCGTGGATACGCAAGATCCTGTGGCCGATCATGGACGCGCTGGCGATCATCCATGCGGACCAGGTCTACCACCGCGACATCGCGCCCGACAACATCATGCTGCTCGCCGACGAGCGGCCGGTGCTGCTCGATTTCGGCGCGGCCCGGCGTGTCATCAGCGACATGACGCACGCCTTGACGGTGATCCTCAAGCCCGGCTATGCGCCGATCGAGCAATACGCCGACATGCCGGGCATGAAGCAGGGCCCGTGGACCGACGTGTATGCCCTGGCGGCGGTCATGTATTTCATGATTCGCAAGCGCAAGCCGCCGCCGGCGGTGAGTCGCATGATGCAGGACAGCTACGAGCCACTGGCGGGCAGCGATGTGGACGGTCGCTACAGCCACGGCTTGCTGCATGGCATCGACCGGTGCCTCAGCGTCAAGGCCGCAGATCGTCCGCAGAGCATCGCGGCGATGCGCGAGGCCCTCGACGCGGTCGCCTCGCCGGCCTTGCCTGAAGCACGGCCGCTGGAGACGCCTGACGAGAGCCCCGTGGCACTTGCGCCCGCGCCCGACGCCGCCGCCGACATCGCGCTCGACCTCGATGTCCCCGCCGTCCCCGACGCTCCCACCGTCCTCGCCGTCCCGGACGCGCCTGAAAGCGTCGACATCTTTTCGGACGTCGTCGTCGCGCCGGAACCTGCACGCAACAGCAGAGTGCCGCTGATCGTCAGCGGAGCGGTGGCTTTGTCGGCACTCGTGGTCGCCCTTGCGTACTACGCCACGCGTCCTGCGCCGGCCGCTCCGGCAACCGCTGTCCCCGTGGTCGCCATTGCGCCCGCGGTCAAGACGCCCAGTGCGCCTGCCGCCGTCGTGCCCGCGTCCGCTCCTGCGCCGCCGCCCGCGCCGCGCATCGCGAGCCTTGGCGCGGCCATCGACGCGGCGCTCGCCGCCGCGGATCCGCGTCTGTCCATCGCGCTCGAAGCGCCGGCCAGCGTCGCCGTCGGCAACGACCTGAAGCTCTCGGTGCGCAGCAAGTCGGACGGCCTGCTCTACGTGTTCGCCTGGGATCAGGCCGTCGACCGGATCTATCGACTGGCGCCCGACGCGAAGGACGGCAGCAATGCGATCAAGGCCGAAGCCAGCCTCGGCTTCACGCACAAAGAAGCCGCGAGCGGCGCCGCCCAGGAGCCGCTGGGCAACTGGCGCGTCGTCTCGATGCTGTCGGAAAGGCCGCGCGACTTCTCGACCGCCGCGTTCGGCCGCGAAGGCGATCTTCTGGTCGCCGAGCGCGGCGCGCTCGAGAGCAAGCTCGCGGCCGACGGCTTGTCGAGCCTGTTCGGCACGCCGCAATGCGCCGCGGGAGAAAACTGCCAGGACCACTACGCGATCGGCGTCGCGAACGTCGCAAAAACCGCCGCGCCGCCGCCCTCCGCCGTCAAACGCCCACCGGCCAAGCCGGCACCGCGTAGGGCGCCGGGTTCCGAGCGCGAATACATGAAACGCTTCGACCAGGATCTCGACAAGCTGCTCGGCAAGTAGGCGCTGTGCGCGCGGGAATACACCGCGGCGACCCTTGCGGTGGCGCACGAAAATGGTCCTGATACCCTCCGTGACCATGCTGGACGACCGCGCCAAGACCCTACTGAAAGCCCTGGTCGAGCGCTACATCGCCGACGGCCAGCCGGTCGGCTCGCGCACCCTGTCGCGGGCCAGCGGCCTCGAGCTTTCGCCGGCGACGATCAGGAACGTGATGGCCGACCTCGAGGAGCTCGGCCTGATCGCCAGCCCGCACACCAGCGCCGGCCGCATCCCGACGGCACGCGGCTACCGGCTCTTCGTCGACACCATGCTGACGGCGCAGCCCAAGCAGATGCACGAGGCGCGCGACGTCGCGTTCGAGGCGCAGCTGCACGCCGACCAGCCGCAGCGCGTCATCGCCAACGCGGCGCAGCTCTTGTCGAGCCTGTCGAACTTCGTCGGCGTCATCACCGCGCCGAAGAAGCCGAGCGTGTTCCACCATATCGAGTTCATGCGCCTGTCGGAGCGGCGCGTGCTGGTCATCATCGTCGCGCCCGACGGCGACGTGCAGAACCGCGTCATCTTCACGGCCCAGGACTACACCGGCTCGCAGCTCCAGGAGGCAAGCAACTACCTGACCGCGCACTATGCCGGGCTGACGCTCGAAGAGGTGCGCGAGCGGCTGAAGACCGAGGTCGACGCGCTGCGCAACGAGATCGGCGCCCTGATGCAGGCGGCGGTGCAGGCCGGCAGCGACGCCATCGCCGAAAGCCACGAGCAGGTCGTCATCGCCGGTGAGCGCAACCTGCTTGCGGTGCAGGACTTCTCGAGCGACATGGGCAGCCTGCGCAAGCTCTTCGACCTGTTCGAGCAGAAGACGCAATTGATGCGCCTGCTCGAGGTCTCGAGCCGCGCCGAGGGCGTGCGCATCTACATCGGCGGCGAGAGCCTGGTCGTGCCGTTCGAGGAGCTGTCGGTGGTGTCCTCGCCGTATGAAGTCGATGGCAAGGTCGTCGGCACGCTCGGCGTCATCGGGCCGACGCGCATGGCTTACAGCCGCATGGTGCAGATCGTCGACATCACGTCGCGCCTGGTCAGCAACGCGCTCAGCGCGAAATAGCCGAAGAGAGGAGCCGAGATGCCGAGCCGTGAACGAGTCCAGGCCTTTGTCGACGCCGTGGTGGCGAAGGATTTCGTGCAGTCGATCCGTGACTTCTACGCCGAAGACGCGACGGCACAGGAAAACCTGCAACCGCCGCGCGTCGGCCGCGAGGCGCTGGTCGCGCACGAGACGAAGACACTGCTCTCGATGGGCAAGGTCGAGCCGAATCTGACGACGCTTCTCGTCGACGGCGACCGCGTCGTCATCGGCTGGCGCTTCGACATGACCGGCCATGACGGCGTGACGCGACGCCTCGACGAGCTTTCGCTGCAGACCTGGCGCGGCGACCGCATCGCCACCGAGCGATTTTTTTACGACCCGGCGTCGATACAGCCGATCGCGTAGCGTGTCGGCAGCATCGCTGGATGCAGCGGAACGGGCTCGTGCGAAGATGCCCGCCGCGGGCCGTTAGCTCAGTCGGTTAGAGCAGAGGACTCATAATTTGGAGTGATATTCGCAAGCCCGTGCAGGCGCTCTGGAAATTTGGCTTGGCTTGCGCTAAGTCTTTGATTTGTAAAGACTCACTAACGCGCTGTAGTACGCTGAAATTGGATGCGCTGCGATCAAATTCCAAATTCCCTTCCGTTTTGTAGCCTATATGTAGCCTAGATTCGCCCGGGGCGGTAGGCAGGCAGCGACGCGTCGCACCTTGAGCCATGGGCGTAATTGTCAAGACAACGAACGACAATCAGGATCCCGGTGCGAGGAATCGTAGGCCTTCCGGGCGTTCGGATCGCGGATGTTGGTCGTAATGAAACTCGAGCGTGCGCCTAGCTGCAGCCGGTGTTGGCATGAAGAGCGCCGGCATCCCGTCCCAATGAGCCGCCAGCGCCGTCGTCCCCACGCGCTCCCGTACCAACTCGCTCACGTCATGTCCCTACAAACTGGAGCGCCTCGCGGGCGAGCTGCAGCCATTCATCAGCTGACTTTGAGCGCACCTCGAGCCACTCTTTCATGGGGCGGCCGCGGTTGGCATCGAATCGCTCGCCAGCCAAGGTGGCCACGAGTTGGTCGACGCGCGCCTTCGGCAACTTGACCACGAACTCCCCGCTCGACGAAACCATCGCGAAGATCTTGTCGTGGACCTTCAGCGAAGAGCTGCCGAACAGGCGGCTCCCGGGCTTGCTGTGCGTGACGCCGGGCATCCTGACCAGCGCCCCGACGATGGCGGCGAACCGCACCTCAGCTTGACTTTGCGCTTCCGACATCGCCCTGCCCTCCACATCATCCGCACTCATCTATCGTGAATGATGCCCGTCCTTTATCAGTCGTGAACAGGCCGGCGCTAAGGCTGTCGAAAACGCCGCACATGCTCAGCTCGCATCCGCAAAGGCAGCGCAGGACGTCCGACCGAGCGGTCACCCGATCAAACCAGAGGCGGCCGCGAACACACCGAACACGCTCGTCAGCGCAATCAGTCCGCCCGCCAGCCATGCATACCAGCCGGTCAAGCGATAGCGCCCGCGGAGCGCCCTGCGCGCCAGCAGGAACAGGAAGCCGAGGACGAGCGGCAGCAACAAGGCATTCATCACCTGCACCGCCACGGACAGCTTGACGAGGTCGGCGCCGGAAGTCACCAGGACGCCGCCGGCGACCAAGATGATGCTGAAGACGCCGTAGAACCAGGGCGCTTCGCGCGGGTGGTGCTCGAGCGAGCGCTTGTAGCCGGCAACCTCACCGAGACCCCAGGCGGCCGTCAAGCACACCACGACCGTGGCAACCAGCGCGGCGCCCGCCAGCCCCATGGCGAAGACGATCCGGCCGACGTTGTAGCCGAGTGAAGGCGTCAAGGCTTCGGCGATCTGCGGCACGTTGTCGAGCTTCATGCCCGAGCCGCCGCTACTGAGCACGGCACCGGTCGTGATCAGAACCGCGGCCATGATGAGCTGAGTGACCACCGCGCCCACGGCAGTATCGATTCGGGCGACCTTCAAATCCGAGAGGTCCAGACCCTTGTCGAGCACCGCCGACTGTTGGTAGAAAACCATCCACGGCATGATCACGGCGCCGATGTTGGCTGCAGCAAGATACAGGTACTGCGGGTCCCGGATCGGCATCGCGAAGAACTGCGCCGCCACCTCGCTGACAAGAGGCGCCGAGCGCCATGCGACAACGACGAAGGCCAGCTCGAACAGGCCAAAGGCGATCGCCACGCGCTCGACGGAGTGGTAGGACCCGGTCCAGACCATGAAGATGATGCCGCCGACCGTCACCGCGATCGCCGGCACCACGGGAACGCCGAAGAGCTGGGCAATCCCGGCAATGCCACTCAGTTGGGTCAGCAGCGCGCCGATACAGGCCACGCACAGTGTTCCCACCGACAGCCACGCCCAGCCTTTGCCGAAGGTGGCGCGGATCAGCTCGCCGTGGCCTTGTTGCGTGGCCAGACCGAGGCGAACGGTCAGCTCCTGCACCACGTACAGGATCGGGATCAGTACCAGCTGCAGGATGAGCAGCTTGTAGCCCCACTGCGCTCCGCTCTGGGCGGCCGTGATGATGCTGCCGGCGTCGGTGTCGGCCAGCATCACGACCAAGCCGGGCCCCAGCACGGCAAGCAGCCGGCGACGCGGTGTGGCAAGCAAGCCGGTGCTCGGCTGCTGAGAAAGAACCAGGGGTTCGGACATGGCGAATAGGAATAGCTCCTATTCCAGAGTCTATTGCCTTCGCTGGGAATTTCAGAGCAGGGTCATAACGACCGAGGCCAGGCCGAGGCAATAGACCCCGAAATACGACCAGCGCCCGCCCTCGAGCCAGCTCGACAACCAGCGCAACGCGACGAGGCCGGCCAGGAAGCTGAACACCATGCCCAAGGCGCTCGGCCCGAGCAAAGTCCAAAACCCCTCGCCATGGCCAGTCGCGGCGTAAGCCTTGTAGAAGCGGTAGCCCTCACGCGCGACGACGGCGGGTGTCAGGACCACGGCCAGGGCGAAGCTGAATTCTTCGGCGCGGCGCCGTCTGACGCCGCCGAGCAGACCGGTCGAGATCGTCGCTCCCGAGCGTGAGAAGCCCCTAAAGGGCAAGCACAGGCCCTGCACGGCGCCGATCGCCAGGGAGCTGCGCAGCGTCACATCGCCGCTCGACTGGGCCTTGCGCGAGGAAACGAGGATGAGGACGCCGGCGCAGGCCAGACCCGCGGCGATGAGCCTGGAGCTGCCGAACAAGTGCTCGATCTCGAACCCGGGCGCATTCGCGGCAAAGACCCGCTCGATGGCCTTGAGGAGCGCGAAGCCGACGGCGCCGGTGACAGCGGTCGCCACGACGACCAGCAGTCCATTCGATCGGAAGGCCTCCGGCGCCTGAAAGTAAGTCGAGCGCCATGAACGCCAGAAGTAGACGATTACCGC
The DNA here is from genome assembly GCA_025351025.1 of Burkholderiales bacterium. GTDB lineage: Bacteria > Pseudomonadota > Gammaproteobacteria > Burkholderiales > Burkholderiaceae_C > Schlegelella_A. The sequence goes on from JANXWR010000587.1 coordinate 20,393, forward strand.
GAACATCGTCCCGGTGTGCAGCATCACCAGGAGGAGCGTCATGTCGGGCGCCGTCGGGTCCAAGCCCATCAGCTTCTCGGCGAGGATGACGTGTGCCGAGCTCGAGACGGGCAGCAGCTCGGCAAATCCCTGCACCAAGGCCAGGCCGAGGATCTGCAGGATGCTCATGCCGCATTGGCGGGACTGACGGGAGCAGGCCGTCCCGTCAGGCGAAGGATCCGCACTGCGCCCGTGAGCACCACGAGGCCGATGGCCAGGCCGACCACCAGGTCTGGCAGCGAAGACCTGGTCCAGCCGACGAGCGCGCCGGCCAGGAGCACGCCCACGTTTGCGATCACGTCGGTTGATGTGAAGATCCAGCTGGCACGCATATGCAAGCCGCCGTGACGGTGCTTCGCGAGAAGGGCCATCCCGGCTGCATTGGCGACCAGCGCCAGCAACGCGATGC
>JANXWR010000592.1 GCA_025351025.1 Burkholderiales bacterium
CGGGCAGAACTACGGCACCAGCCTGCTCTGGGTGTTGCTCTTGCTGGTGCCAGTTCTCTACGTCAACCAGGAGATGGTGCTGCGCTTGGGCGTCGTGTCTGGCGTTGGCCACGCCCGGCTCATCCTCGAGCGCTTCGGCAAGTTCTGGGGTGCCTTCAGCGTCATTGACCTATTCATCCTGAATGCTCTGACGATCATCACCGAGTTCATCGGCATCAGCCTTGGACTCGACTATCTCGGCATTCCGAAGATTCCGGGCGTGCTGATCTCGGCAGTGGTGATCATAGCGGCGGCTAGCGCGGGCTCGTTCCGGCGCTTCGAGCGCGCCTGCATGATCCTGGTCGTCGGCTCTCTTCTCTTGATACCGATCGTCGTCATGGTGCACCCGCCCATCGGCCAAGTGACCCGGGACTTGCTGGTCCGGGGCATGCCGGCCGGCGCCGACCTGTCGAAGGTGGTGCTGCTGATCATCGGCATCATCGGCACCACCGTCGCCCCCTGGCAGCTGTTCTTCCAGCAGTCCTACATCATCGACAAGCGGATCACGCCGCAGTTCATGAGCTACGAGAAAGCCGACCTGTGGCTCGGCATCGTCATCGTCATCGTCGGCGCTACCGCGATCATTGCCTTCACCTCCGCGACCTTCGCGGGGCACAGCGAGTTCGGAAACTTCACCGATGCAGGAGGGGTTGCGCAGGGGCTAGAAAAATACGTGGGCAACGCCGCCGGCATCCTCTTCGCTGTGGTTCTGATCGACGCCTCGATCATCGGCGCGGCGGCGGTCGGCCTGTCCACGTCCTATGCCCTGGGCGATGTGCTGGGTCTGAAGCACTCGCTCCATCGCAAGGTCACGGACGCCAAGATGTTTTACCTGGTCTTCGCGGCGATCATGCTGGTCTCGGCCGTGATTGTTCTTGTCCCGGGCAGCCCGCTTGGTCTGCTGACCGTGGGCGTCCAGGTGCTGGCCGGCGTTCTGCTCCCGTCCGCCACGGTGTTCTTGCTGCTCCTGTGCAATGACCGTGAGGTTTTGGGGCCCTGGGTGAACGGCAAGGCACTGAACATCTTCACGTCGGCGATCATCGCCATTCTCGTCATTCTTTCCCTGGTCCTCACCGCGGGGGTACTCTTCCCGGACATGGACGCGAAGGCGATCCTCGGCATCCTTCTTGTAGGGGCGTTTGTATTTTCCGCAAGCGGTCTTGCCTACGTTGCGTATCGGCGGTTTCATCCTGCTGCCCAATCGGGAGTTCCAGTCGATCGGTCGCGACGCAACTCTTGGCGGATGCCGCCGCTGGCTCTGTTGGCCGCGCCCAAGCTGTCCGCAGGCAGCCGCATTGGCCTAACCGTTTTACGGACCTACCTGTTGATCGCGATGATTCTGGTCATCGTCAAAGTCGTCCAGTTGGCGCTCGGCCACTGAGATAGCTTTGCTGACCATCTTTCGTGAACAAGGAGAACGACGTGACCCCTAGCCCAGCTAACTCTGCCGTGTCCCTGTCGTCGTTGCTCAAACGGGCTGTCGTCGACGCCCATGGCAAAGCCATAGGGCGCCTTGAGGACGCGGTCACGTGGTTGCGCGACGATGAATATCCTCTCTTGCACGGCCTGGTGATCAGCCAGGACGGGACCCGTGTCTTTGTTCCCGCCATTGACATCGTGAGCCTCGATCCGGACCGTATCCGCTTGCAAGCGGCGCGACAAGGCCCCCGCCCCTTCGAACGACGGGAAGGCGAAGTCCTCTTGAAGGAAGACGTCCTCGGGCATCGGCTCCTGGACGTCGAGCGCAGCGCGCTTGTTCGCGCGTACGACATTCGTCTTGCCTCCACGAAAGAGGGCTGGGCCGCCGTGGGCCTCGATGTGCACAAGCATCATTGGTTCCAGTTCGGCGCACACGAGCATCACCCCGCACGCAATTGGCATTCGTTCCTGCTGCTCATCGGAAGTCCAGGTGCACTCAAGAGCCGTTTCGCTGCCAGTCGCATTCGGCGTCTCAAGCCAGCCCAGCTTGCCGACATCATCGAGGGTGCCTCGACCCAAGAGCAGGACTTGCTGCTGGCCCAGGTCCACGCCGATCCGGAGCTCGAGGCCGACGTGTTCGAGGAGCTCGATGAGGACAAGCAGACATTGCTTTTCAAGAGCCGCACCGATGCAGAAGTCGCTGATGTGCTCTCACGGATGCGGGGCGACGACGTGGCCGACGCGATCATGGACCTGCCCCAGGAGCGACGTCAGAAGGTGCTTGGTCTGCTTCCTCCGGCGCAGAACGCGAAAGTCATGGCCCTGCTCGGCTACAACGCCGCCACCGCGGGTGGCCTGATGGGGACGGACTACCTCGCGCTCCCTGAGAACCAGCGCGTCGGCGATGCCCTCTCGAAGCTTCGAGAGGCCACAACTCAGCAGCCCGAGGCTCTCAATACGATCCATACCCTACGCGCAGACGGAACGCTCGCCGGGACGCTCACTCTTGTGCGGGCGCTACAACTCGACCCGAATACCTTGCTCAGCGATGCGGCCGACGCGGATACCGTGGTCGCCGCGCCGGATGACGACATCGTCGCCGTCACGACCCGCATGGCTGACTTCAACCTGCTGACGCTGCCAGTCCTCGATCCGGACGGGCGCGTGCTTGGCGTCGTCACCGTCGACGACGCGCTCGAAGCTGCCATCCCGAGAGATTGGTATCGACGGGCGTCCGGCCAACCGACAGCCACCCGGCGTGCCAAAGCTTCTCCGCGACCAGATCAAAAGGGAGTTTCAGAGCAGTGAAGTCGGGGCGCCGAAGCGTTTGTGAACTTGCGGATGCAGCATTTTGGCTAGCCACTCCTCTACGTGCTCATGCGGTCCGCTTCGCGATGTGATTCGCGACATATCCCATAGGCTGCACCACCCAAGTAACTTTTTCCTGGTGCAAGGTCAGTCAAGGACGCATTGCTGTCTGCGGCGTTCATGGGGCGACCGTCCTGTGCAAAGTCGCAACGGGCATCAGGAACGCACTTCATTTGGGTGGTGCAGTTCTCCTTCTGTGGCTTATCCGGCAAACGTTGCACCGCTACGCATGCGGCACGACTAAGCCGCTACCTACACCACGTCGTTGGCCTAATGTTCACCTCGCTGCAGATGGTGATGTCCCAGGCGTAGTTGGAACTTAAGGCGGCGGTTTCCGGCGAATTCGACAGAATCGGATTTGCCTACTTCGTAAGCGTCTCGCCGCGGCACCTTGATTGCGGTGGATCGTTTTAGGATGCTCGTGTCCACTAAGTTTTTGGTGGACACGTGCACACTATTTCAACCGAAGCCAGCGCTGGTGCTCGACGCCGGCGCATACATAGCGCCGAGTTCAAGGCGCAAGTGGTCGCAGCGTGCCGCTCGCCTGGCGTATCGATCGCTGCGATG
>JANXWR010000014.1 GCA_025351025.1 Burkholderiales bacterium
GGCCGATGCCGCTCAGCTCGTCGACGAAGTCGATGAAGAAGAAGAGGGCGAGAAAGGCCAGCCCGACGAAGGCGACGGCGGAAGCGATGTCGGCATAGAAGAGCCGGCGCACCGTCCTCATGCGGCTTCCGCCGTGGCGACGACGACGCGCCGCCGCGCCCGGCGCCGCGGCACGACGACGCGGCTGGTGCCGTGCTCGCGCCACCAGAGCAGCGCCAGGCCGAGGACGAAGGCGCCGCCGTGCGCGGCGAGCAGCGCGGCGCCCATGCCGAGCCGGCCCGAGGCGACCCAGGCCTGGGTGAGATTGATGAGGTGGTAGTAGGCGAAGAAGCCGAGCAGCGCGAAGAGCAGGTTCCAGTTGCTGGCGTGGCGCGGATTCGACGCCGACATGCCGATGCCGAGCAGCAGCATGTTCGCGCCGGCGAGGACGAGGCCGAGCCGCCAGACCAGCTCGCCCTGGTTCGCGGCGGTCGGCTCGCGCAGCAGCTGCAGGCTCGGCCGCGCCTTCGGCGGCAGACCGTTGCGCGCGTCGCTGACGCGTTCGCCGGCGAGCGATCGGTAGTTGTCGAAGCGGGACAGCGTCTTCTCGCCGCTGGCCGCGTTCTGCTCGTTGCGCTGCCCCTTGTCGAGGACGACGAAGCGGGTGTCGCCCTCGCTTTCGATGTGGCCGCTGCGCGCCGTCGTCACCGACTCGACGCCGCCGTGCGAGGCGACGATGAGGACGTTGCGGCCGGTCGTCGCGTCGCTGGCGCTGCCTTCGAAGAAGAAGGTGCGCTGGCCGTCGGCCGAGGTCTGGAACTGGCCCGGTGCGACCCGCGACAGGTCGGAGCGGCGGTCGAACTGGTCGGCCAGCTCGCTGCTGCGCTCGTTCTGCCAGGGCCAGACGAAGAGGGCGAGCAGGGCGATCAGCAGCAGCACCGGCCAGCTCGTGCGCAACACCGGCCGCACGAAGCGGCTCAGCGACACGCCGCTCGCGAACCAGATCGTCATCTCGCTGCCACGGTACATGCGCGACAGCGTGGCGACGACGGCGACGAAAAGCGAAAGTGCGAGCATGGTCGGCAGGTGGCCAAGGCCGATGTAGGCGAGCAGCAGGGCGACGTCCTGCGGGCTGACCCGCCCGAGCGCCGCCTGGCCCAGCGTGCGGATGAACATGATCGTCAGCACGATCGTGATGATGACGACCAGCGTGCCGCCGAAGTTGCGCGCCAGCTCTCGGCGCAAAGTGGAATCGAATAACATCGTTCGCTGAGTCACTGCTCTGGGAATTATGGACTTCGGTCACCGCATCGCTGCTGCACAAAGCCTCGCCAGCCTCGAGGTCGACGGCCTGATCCTCGTCGTCGCCGGCGAGTCGATCGACCCTTCGCTCGGCGGGCCGCTCGCCGAGCTGCTCGGCGACGCCGTGGCCCAGGGCGACCTGGCGCTGAAGAAAGGCAAGACGCTCTATCTGCATCGGCCGGCCGGCCTCGCCGCCAAGCGCGTCGTCGTTTCGGTGGCCGGCGACAGCTCGGCCAAGTCGTTCAAGGCGGCGGCGGCGCACGGTTTCGCCGCGCTCAAAAGCAGCGGCGCGAAGAGCGTCGCCATTGGCTGGGCCGGCACGGGGACGCTGGGCGACGGCCATGCCGAAGCCGCCGTGCTTGCGCTCGCCGATGCCACCTATCTTTACCGGCACAGCAAGCCGAGCGCGCCGGCGGCCTGGGCGCCGAAGTCGCTGACGTTGTTGTGCCAGAAGGGTGACGCCAAGGCGGTGCAGGCGGGACTCGTGCGCGGCGCGGCGATCGCCGAAGGCGTGACCCTGGCGCGCGAATTCGGCAACCGGCCGGGCAACGAATGCACGCCGACCTGGCTCGGCCAGCAGGCCAAGAAGATCGGCAAGGCCTTCGACCTCGACGTCGAGGTGCTCGACAGGAAGGCGGTCGAAAAGCTCGGCATGGGATCCTTTCTGGCCGTCGCGCAAGGCTCGGCCGAGCCGCTGCGCTTCATCGTCGCGCGCTACCAGGGCGCGGCCAAAAGCAAGGCGCCGGTCGTCCTGGTCGGCAAGGGCATCACCTTCGACACCGGCGGCATCTCGATCAAGCCGGCCGGCGAGATGGACGAGATGAAGTTCGACATGGGCGGCGCGGCGAGCGTGCTCGGCACGCTCCACGCGGTCGCCACGCTGAAGGCGAAGCTGAACCTCGTCTGCATCATCCCGACCTGCGAGAACATGCCGAGCGGCACGGCCGTCAGGCCTGGCGACGTCGTCACCAGCATGTCGGGCCAGACGGTCGAGATCCTCAACACCGACGCCGAAGGCCGGCTCATCCTGTGCGATGCGCTGACCTACGCCGAGCGCTTCAAGCCGGCCGTCGTCGTCGACATCGCGACCCTGACCGGCGCCTGCGTGATCGCCCTCGGCCATCACAACTCGGGCCTCTTCAGCGCCGACGATGGCGTCGCGCAGCAGCTGCTCGCCGCCGGCCAGGCGGCCTTCGATCCCTGCTGGCGCTTGCCGCTCGAAGACGAATACGCCGACGCGCTGAAGAGCAACTTCGCCGACATGGGCAACGTCGGCGGCCGGCCCGGTGGTGCGATCACTGCCGCCATGTTCCTGCGCCGCTTCACCGGCAAGTACCCGTGGGCGCATCTCGACGTCGCCGGCACCGCCTGGAAGTCGGGCACCGCCAAGGGCGCGACCGGCCGCCCGGTCGGCCTGCTCACGCACTTCGTGCTCGGCCAGGCGGGCTGAGGTCGGCAGCAGGCGTGGCACGCGGCCGTTCCGTCGATGACCGAGATCCGCTTTCACTTCAACGTGCCGAGCCGCACCGGCTATGCCTGCAGGCTGTTGCGCAAGGCGGCACGACAGGCCGCGCCGATCGCCGTGACCGGGCCCGACGACCTGCTCGCCGAGATCGACCGCGAGCTCTGGGCGCTCGGCCCGGCCGAGTTCGTCGCCCATGCTTGGACCGCCGACATCGATTCCGTCCCCGAACGCCTGCGCGCCGGTACCGTCTGGCTGGCCCCCGATGCGCTGGCGACGCCGCATCACGTCGCCCTGGTCAACCTCGGCGCGACGGCGCCGCGCGGCTTCGAGACGTTCGAGCGGCTGATCGAGGTGGTGTCGACGGAACCGGCCGACCGCGCCGCGGCGCGCGAGCGCTGGAAGGCCTACGCCGGGCGCGGCTATGCCATCGAACGGCACGAGGTGGCACCTTGAGCGGCACCGGTCCGGGCCGCAACCCGCCGGCCGGCATCCCGACGCTGACCGAGGTCGTGCCCTGGCCAGGCCAGGCGCCGACGGCACCGGCGCAGCAAGCGCCGGGCGCAGCCCCGTCGGTGGCACTCGCGCCCGCCGCAGCGCCGACCGTGGTGGCGGTTCCCGCCGCAGCATCACCTGTCGCCGCGGTACCTGTCGCCACGCTGATGCTCGCGCCCGCAGCGCCCGCAGCGCCCGCCGCGCCCGCGGCGCCACCCGCCGCTCCGGTGGCGGCGGTCGCCGCTGCCCCTGCCATGCCGCCCATAGCACCCGTGGCTCCCGTGGCTCCCGTGGCGACGATCAATGAAACCCAGTTGGTCCAGCGCATCCTCGTCGACCTGCAGAGGCAGATCGACCTCATGCTCGAGGTGCGCCTGCGCGAGGCGCTGGCGCCGGTGCTGGCGCGGGCGACCGACACGCTGATCCGCGACGCGCGGAAGGAATTGACGACGGCGATGCGCGATGCCGTCGCCCGCTCGGTGGCCCAGGAACTGGCGCGCCGCGAGAATCGCTGATCCGTTCGCGCGTTCCACGCCGGCGGCTCGTTTTGGCGTTGTCGATGTAAATCCCGATTCGGTAAGCCAGGTCATTTGCGGTATCGTCTCGCGCTTCGGGCGCGCCCCGACCTGACTCGATTCCTATTTCAAACCGGAGGTATTGCATGCAACTCAGATTCAACGTGATCGCCGCAGCGGCGGTGGTGATGTTCACCGGCGCCGTCTCGGCGCAGGACCTGGTGGTGAAGATCGGTCACGTCGCCCCGACCAGCGGCGGCATCGCCCACCTTGGCAAGGACAACGAGAACGGCGCCCGCATGGCCATCGACGAGCTGAACGCCAAGGGCGTCATGATCGGCGGCAAGAAGGCCAAGTTCGAGCTCGTCGCCGAAGACGACGCCGCCGATCCGAAGCAGGGCACGGCGGTCGCCAACAAGCTGGTCGACGCCAAGGTCAACGGGG
>JANXWR010000051.1 GCA_025351025.1 Burkholderiales bacterium
CGACCACATCAAGAAGGCCTATGTGTCGCTTGCGGCCGGGCAGGAGCTGAACTTCTCCGGGGAGGGCGCGTAATGCCCGTCATCAAAGTCAAGCCGACGTCGCCGGGTCGCCGCGCGGTCGTCAAGGTCACGCATCCGCACCTGTACAAGGGCCGGCCCGAAGCATCGCTGCTCGAGCCGCAGATGCAGAACTCCGGCCGTAACAACAACGGCCACATCACGATCCGGCACAAGGGCGGCGGTCACAAGCACCACTACCGCGTCGTCGATTTCGTACGCAACAAGGACGCGATCCCGGCGAAGGTCGAGCGCATCGAGTACGACCCGAACCGCAGCGCCCACATCGCGCTCGTGGTCTACGCCGACGGCGAGCGCCGCTACATCATCGCGCCGCGCGGCCTCGAGGTCGGCTCGACCGTACTCTCGGGCTCGGAAGCGCCGATCAAGGCCGGCAACACCCTGCCGATCCGCAACATCCCGGTCGGCTCGATCATCCATTGCGTCGAGATGCTGCCCGGCAAAGGCGCACAGATGGCGCGCTCGGCCGGCGCCGCGGTGACGCTGCTGGCGCGCGAAGGCACCTACGCGCAACTGCGGTTGCGTTCGGGCGAAGTGCGCAAGATCCACATCGACTGCCGTGCCACCATCGGCGAGGTGTCGAACGAAGAGCACAGCCTGCGCCACTACGGCAAGGCCGGCGCCAAGCGCTGGAAGGGCATCCGCCCGACGGTTCGCGGCGTCGCCATGAACCCGGTCGACCACCCGCACGGCGGCGGCGAAGGCCGCACCGGCGAGGGCCAGGCACCGGTCTCGCCATGGAACACGCTGACCAAGGGCTATCGCACGCGCAACAACAAGCGCACGCAGACGATGATCGTCGCGCGGCGCAAGAAGTAAAGAGAAACGGCCATGACTCGTTCCCTGAAGAAAGGCCCGTTCATCGACCATCACCTCGCGGCGAAGGTCGAGAAGGCGAGCGCGACGAAGGACAAGAAGCCGATCAAGACCTGGTCGCGCCGCTCGACGATCCTGCCCGATTTCATCGGCCTGACGATCGCGGTGCACAACGGCAAGCAGCACGTGCCGGTCTACGTTACCGACCAAATGGTCGGCCACAAGCTCGGTGAATTTGCGCTCACGCGCACGTTCAAGGGCCACCCGGCCGACAAGAAGGTCGTGAAGAAGTAAGGATGACGACGATGGAAACCCGTTCAATCGTTCGAGGCGTTCGCCTCTCCTGCGACAAGGGCCGGCTGGTCGCCGACCTGGTGCGCGGCAAGAAGGTGGGCCAGGCGATCGACATCCTCAACTTCACGCAGAAGAAGGCCGCCGGCATCATCAAGAAGGCGCTCGAATCGGCGATCGCCAACGCCGAGCACAACGACGGCGCCGACATCGACGAGCTGAAGATCACGACGATCTATGTGGAGCAGGGCGCCACGCTGAAGCGCTTCTCGGCGCGCGCCAAGGGCCGCGGCAATCGCATCAGCAAGCCGACCGCGCACATCTACATCACCGTCGGCAACTGAAGAAATGAAACCCCCACGCTCACTTCGTTCGCTGCCCCCCGTGGGGGCGCGTCCGCGTCTTCGGGCGGCCGTGCGCCGCTGACAAGGAATCCCATGGGACAAAAGATTCACCCGACGGGCTTTCGCCTCGCCGTCACGCGCAACTGGTCGTCGCGCTGGTACGCGTCGAACAAGAACTTCGCGACCATGCTCGCCGAGGACCTGAAGGTCCGCGAATACCTCAAGACGCGCCTGAAGAATGCCGCGGTGTCGCGCATCCTGATCGAGCGTCCGGCGAAGAACGCGCGGATCACGATCTATTCGGCACGGCCCGGCGTCGTCATCGGCAAGAAGGGCGAGGACATCGAGAACCTCAAGGCCGAGCTGACGCGCCGTCTCGGCGTGCCGGTCGCCGTCAACATCGAAGAAGTTCGCAAGCCCGAGATCGATGCGCAACTGATCGCCGACTCGATCACGCAGCAGCTCGAAAAGCGCATCATGTTTCGCCGCGCCATGAAGCGCGCCATGCAGAACGCCATGCGCCTGGGCGCGCAAGGCATCAAGCTGATGTCGTCGGGTCGCCTCAACGGCATCGAGATCGCGCGCTGCGAGTGGTACCGCGAAGGCCGCGTGCCGCTCCATACCTTGCGCGCCGATATCGACTATGGCTTTTCGGAAGCGAAGACCACGTATGGCGTCATCGGTGTCAAGTGCTGGGTCTACCGCGGCGACCGCCTCGCCAACGGCGAAGCGCCGAACATCAACACGCCGGCGGGTGCTGAAGAGGATCGCCGCAATCGCCGTGGTCCGCGTCCGGGCGGCCCGAGCGCGCCGGGTGGCCGCACGCGTACCGGGCCGGGCAGCGTCGGCGAGCGGCCGCTGCGCGCCGCCGCCGGTGCCGATCGGCACGACAAAGCGATCGATCCGGGTGCCATCGCAGCCGCGCCCGACGTTTCCGTACCCGGTGCAGGCGATCCGCCGAAGGGTCCCGCCGTCAAGCGCGTGCGCAAGGCCGTTGCGCCGCCGCCCGCCGCCGACGCCAAGAGCGACGGCAAAGGAGAGTAAGCATGCTGCAACCTGCACGCAGAAAATACCGCAAGGAACAAAAAGGTCGCAACACAGGCGTCGCCACGCGCGGCGCCAATGTGTCGTTCGGCGATTTCGGCCTCAAGGCCACCGAGCGCGGCCGCCTGACAGCGCGCCAGATTGAAGCGGCTCGCCGAGCGATCTCGCGCCACGTCAAGCGCGGCGGCCGGATCTGGATCCGCATCTTTCCGGACAAGCCCATTTCGCAAAAGCCCGCCGAAGTCCGCATGGGCAACGGCAAGGGCAACCCCGAGTACTACGTCGCCGAGATCCAGCCTGGCAAAGTGCTCTACGAGATCAACGGCGTTCCTGAAGCGCTGGCGCGCGAGGCGTTCCTGCTCGCCTCGGCCAAGCTGCCGCTGAAGACGACGTTCGTCATGCGCCAGGTCGGCGCCTGAAGACGAAGGAACTAACCATGAAAGCATCGGAACTCCGCGCCAAGGACGGCGCCGGCCTCGAGAAGGAAGTCAGCGACCTGCTGAAAGCCCACTTCGGCCTGCGCATGCAGAAGGCGACGCAGCAACTCACCAACCACTCGCAGCTCGGCAAAACCCGGCGCGACATCGCGCGCGCCAAGACGATCCAGGCGGAAGCGAAGAACGCCGCCGCGAAGCAGACCACCGGAGCGAAGAAATGAACGCCGACGTTACCCCGGCCACGGCGCCGGCAGCTGCTGCCGCGCCGGCGCCACGCGCCAAGAACACGCGCACGCTGATCGGCAAGGTCGTCAGCGACAAGCGCTCGAAGACGATCACCGTCCTGATCGAGCGCCGCACCAAGCATGAGCTGTACGGCAAGATCGTCGC
>JANXWR010000055.1 GCA_025351025.1 Burkholderiales bacterium
CATACCACGGCCAGACCGCGATGTCGGCGATGGTGTAGTCGCGGCCTGAAAGATATTCGTTGTCCACAAGGCGCCGGTCCAGCACGTCGAGCTGGCGCTTGACCTCCATCGCATAGCGGTCGATCGCATATTCGATCTTGGCCGGTGCGTAGGCGTAGAAGTGGCCGAAGCCGCCGCCGAGAAAGGGCGCGCTGCCCATCTGCCAGAACAGCCACGACAGGCATTCGGCGCGGGCCTGACCGCCTGATGGCAGCAAGGCCCCGAATTTCTCGGCTAGATGCATCAGGATCGCACCTGACTCGAACACCCTGATCGGGTCAGGTCCGCTGCGGTCCATCAGCGCCGGTATCTTGGAGTTCGGATTAACCGCGACAAAACCGCTGCCGAACTGCTCGCCCTCGTTGATCCTGATCAGCCAAGCGTCGTACTCCGCGCCGGCATGGCCCAGCGCCAGCAGCTCCTCGAGCATCACCGTGACCTTGACGCCGTTGGGCGTGCCCAGCGAATAAAGCTGCAGCGGATGGCGCCCGACCGGCAGCTCCTTGTCCTGGGTCGGACCCGCGATCGGCCGGTTGATGTTCGCAAAGCGGCCACCGCTTTCCTTGTCCCAGGACCAGACTTTCGGCGGCACATAAGGCGGCGCATCGTTCATGCGGTGATCTCCAGGCGGGGCCGGTCGTGAGCACGGCACGCGCTCGATCCCTGCCTTCGGACTGTACGGAAAATGGCGCGGTTGCCATGCGCATCGGCTGCCCCGTACCATCGCGGCATTAGGCGCCCGCCATACCGATCCCTCGCGTCATCCTGCATGCCGCCCTCCCGTAGCGAAGCCCCACGGCCGGCCGAGCCCGAGACCGGATCCGCCATCACGCTGATCCTGAACCGGGCACTCGCCGGCGACAGCGCGTCGCGTGAACGCATCTACGAGCTTCTGTACGCCGAGTTGGTGCGCCTGGCGCGCTCGCACCTGGCGGGCTCGGGGGCGAACTCCCTGAACCCTTCGGTGCTGGTCCACGAGGCCTACCTGCGCATGCTCGACCGCGCAGCGACGCCGATGCGCGACCGCCGCGCATTTTTCGCCTATGCCTCGACGGTGATGCGCAGCGTGCTCGTCGATCACGCTCGCGCCGGCGCCGCCGAGAAACGCGGCGGCCTGATGGGGCCGGTGACGCTGACCACCGGCGTGCTGAACAGCGTCGTCGCCGAGGAAGACTTTTCCCGTCTCAACGATGCGCTCGAGGAGCTGCGCAGCGTCGATGCGCGGGGCTTTCGCGTCGTCGAGCTGCGCTACTTCGCCGGCATGACCGAAGAGGACATCGCCGACGAACTCGCGGTCTCAGTGCCGACGGTCAAGCGCGACTGGCGCAAGGCGCGCGCGCATCGAGACGTCGCTCGCGAAGGCGTGCACATGGCAGTCGATGCGGCCGCCGGCGTCGATGACGCGCGCGTTCGGCGCGGCGATCGGCCCCGACGCGGGGCGGTCTGACGGACCCCGGGCGCCACTCGTCGCAGACCAGCCTGCCGATGATGGTCCGCGGCGCCAGCACACTGGCGGCACCGGCATCGCGCGTGCTGATCGACGGCAAGTCGCTGCCGATCCCGACGCGCATCGCCGCAGGCTGCCGCGTCGTCGCCGTGGCGGCCTACTTCAGCGAGCCGCACCGCATGGCCGCCGTGCGTTCCTGTCTGCAGGTGCTGGAGCTGCTCGACCAGCCAGACTGCTTCGAGGCAGGAGCGAGCTGGGTCTACCGGCCGACCGACTGGTCCGGGCCGCTGAGCGCTCTGTTCGCACGTCTATCACTCGAAGCGGCCCGAACCGGATCTCTATCCGCACGACGATCGCGCAGATCGCGCCCGGGTGACCGGTCGGCCTGTCCCGGGATACGTCGCCGCAAGGCCACGCCCGAGCCAGGATCGGGGGTGCCGGCTACCATCGGTCAACGCTCGCGCATCCGCGTGCGGCCGGACGACAGGGTGGTGCGAGGCGATGGCGTGGGCATTTCTCGAGGGCGGAGGTGAGCTGGGTGGCCTCATTGCGGCCCTGGACTGGTCGAAGACCTCGATCGGCGCCATCGATACCTGGCCGCAGAGCCAGCGCAGCGCCGTCTCGCTGATCCTCCGCTCGCCGGTGCCCATCGTCACGCTCTGGCACGAGGACGGCGTGATGATCTACAACGACGCCTACTCGGTGTTCGCCGCCGGACGCCATCCCGTGCTGCTCGGCTCCAAGGTGCGCGAGGGCTGGCCCGAGGTGGCCGCCTTCAACGACAACGTCATGAAGGTCGGCCTTGCCGGGCGGACGCTGGCCTACCGCGACCAGCAGCTCACGCTGATGCGCACCGGCCAGGCCGAGCCGGTGTGGATGAATCTCGACTATTCGCCGCTGGTCGACGAAAGCGGCACGCCTTGCGGCGTGATGGCCATCGTCGTCGAGACCACCGGCAAGGTGCGCACCGAGCAGGCGCTGCGTGAGAGCGAAGAGCAATTCCGTACCTTCGCTCAGGTCATGCCCAACCAGGTGTGGGCGGCGCAGCCCGACGGCTCGCTCGACTGGCTGAACCGCCGCGTCATCGACTACAGCGGCATGCCGTTCGAGGCGCTGCTCGGCACCGGCTGGTCGAGCATGGTCCATCCCGACGATCTGCCGGGCGCAGCGCAGAAATGGGCCCGTTCGCTCGCCACCGGCGACACCTACGAAACCGAATTCCGCCTGCGCGACGCGGGCGGCCAATACCGATGGCACATCGGCCGCGCGCTGCCGATCCGCAACGCAGGCGAAAGCATCGGCCGCTGGATCGGCACCAACACCGACATCGAGGAGCAGAAGGCCACCGCCGAGGCGCTGGCATTGCTCAACCGCACGCTCGAGCAGCGCGTCGCCGAGAGGACGGCGGCGCTGCAACAGTCGCATAAGATGGAGGCGATCGGCCAGCTCACCGGCGGCATCGCGCACGACTTCAACAACCTGCTGCAGGTGATCGCGGGCAACCTTCAGCTCATCTCGCGCCACGTTCGCGCCGACGCCAAGCTGCAGGAACGCGTGGCCAGCGCCGAGGCGGCGGTGCGGCGCGGCGCCAAGCTCTCCAGCCACCTGCTCGCCTTCGGCCGCCGCCAGGCCCTCGAGCCGAAGGTGATCGACGTCGGCCGCTTCGTCGCCGGCATGGAAGACATGCTGCGCCGCTCGCTCGGCGACGCCGTCGAGATCGAGACCGTCGTCTCGGGTGGTCTGTGGAACACCTTTGCCGATCCGTCGCAGGTGGAGAACGCGCTCCTCAATCTCGCCATCAACGCGCGCGATGCGATGGAGGGTGCGGGCAAGCTCACCATCGAAGTCGGCAACGCCGTGCTCGACGCCGCCTACGCACTGCAGCATCCGGACGTGGCGCCGGGGCAGTATGTCGCGCTGGCGGTGACCGACACCGGCAGCGGCATGTCGGCCGAAGTGATGGCCAAGGCCTTCGATCCCTTCTTCTCGACCAAGGCCGAGGGCAAGGGTTCGGGGCTCGGCCTGTCGATGGTCTACGGCTTCGTCAAGCAGTCGGGCGGTCACGTCAAGATCTACAGCGAGCCCGGTCATGGCACGACGGTGCGCATGTATCTGCCGCGCACGCGCGAGCGCGAGGAAGCGGCGGCCGTGCCCGAGCTCGCGCCGGTCGAGGGCGGCAACGAAACCGTTCTCGTTGCTGAAGACGACGCGGCGGTTCGCGCCACGGTGGTCGAGATGCTGGGCGAACTGGGCTATCGGGTGTTGAAGGCGGCCGATGCGGCGAGCGCTCTGGTCATCGTCGAGAGCGGCATCCAGGTCGACCTGCTCTTCACGGATGTCGTCATGCCCGGCCCGCTGCGCAGCACCGAGCTGGCCAGGAAGGCGCGCGAGCGGCAGCCGAAGATGGGGGTTCTCTTCACTTCTGGCTACACCGAGAACGCAATCGTGCACGGCGGCCGGCTCGATGCCGGCGTCGACCTGCTCGGCAAGCCCTACACGCGGGAGGCGCTGGCGCGAAAGGTGCGCCACGTGCTCGCGAACCAGGCCTTGCGCAACTGGGCCGACGAGCCGCGATCCGCGGCTCCGGTCGCGCGCGGCGACGAGAGCCCGGCGCTGACCGTCCTGCTCGTCGAGGACGACGAGGTGATCCGATCGAGCGTGGCCGAGCAACTGCGCGATCTCGGCCATGTCGTGATCGCCGTGGAAAGCGGCGAGAAGGCGATGGCGCTGCTCGAGAGCCACGCCATCGACGTGCTGATGACCGACATCGGCCTGCCCGGCATCTCGGGTACCGAGGTGGTGCGGCAGACGCGCTCGATCCGGCCGACCGTCGGCGTCGTCATCACCACCGGCGCCAATCCGTCGCCGGGTACGGCAGTGGAGTCGGCGATCGTCTTGCGAAAGCCCTTCGACCTGGCGGACATCGAGCAAGCGGTGCGGCAGGCGAGCGCCGCAGCGACCTCGAAGCCGCACTGAAAGCGCAGCGGGCGGCTCGCTGAAGCGCGCCGCCCGCTGCGAAGAGCGTGCCCGGTATCAGCCGCGCACTTGCGCGTCGTGCTTCTGCTTGTAGATGCGGCGGCTCTGGTGGTTCTCGCTGCGCTGGATGCTCGCCTCTTCGCCCTTGCTTACGTGGCCGTTCGCCCCAGCACGCGCTTCCTTGGCATCGACATGGGCCTGGCCGCGATCGAGCTTAGCGACCTCGCGGTTGGTCAGCGAGCCGTTCTGGATGCCGGCCTCGATGCGCTTGTCCTGGTTGACGTTGCGCGCCACGTCGGCCTGCATGCGCTTCGACGACACCGAGTTCGGGTTGCCGGTGACCGCGTTGTGCTTGTCGGCCGAGATGTCGGCGCTGACCTTGTTCTGCGCCGCGTTCAGTCGCGCGCGCTCGGCGGGCGAGAGGCTGCCGTTCTTCAGCGCCCGGGCCTGCATGCGATCGACGTGACTTTCTTCCTTCTCAAGCCTGGCCGCTTCCTCGGTGTTGAGCGAGCCGTCCTTCAGCCCGTTCTCGATGCGCGTCTGCTGGTTCACGTCGCGCTGCGTCGTGCTTGCGGCGTTGGTCTGCGCGAAGGCGCCGGAACAGGCGAGGGAAAGGGCGGCGGCAATGAGGGCGCGGTTCATCATGATCGTTGCTCCATCAAGGGTTTGTCGGGTGGCTCGACCGGCACCGATGCCGGGTCGATACGGCAAACAACGGCGGCCAGCAACGGTCGTTGACCCTCGGTCGGTAAGGCAACGTAAAGCGTGCGTAACGCTTCACATCTCCAGCCACGCCGTTCAGGCGATCGCGGCGCTGCGCCGCGGCTATTCGAAGTCGAGCAGCACCTTCATCGCCTGCGAGCGGTCGGCGGCCAGCGCGAAGGCGCGGCCCGCGTCGCGATAGGAGAGAGTCGCCGAGATGAGCGGCTTGACGTCGACGAGCCTCTTGTTGAGCAGGTCGACCGCCATCTCGAACTCCTCGTGAAAGCGGAAGGCGCCGCGCAGCTCGAACTCCTTGGCGACGATGGTGTTGACCGGCAGCGTCATCTCGCCGCCCAGGCCGACCTGGACGATGATGCCGCGCGGCCTGATCGCGTCGAAGGCGCCGCGCAATGCGGCCTGGTTGCCACTGGCTTCGAACAGCACGTCGAACGATCCCTTGTCGGCGCTGAAGGCGTCAAGCGCGTCGGGCCGCTCGCCGACGTTGACGGTTTCGTCGGCGCCGACCTTGATCGCCGTGCGCAGTGGAAACGCGCCGACGTCGGTGACGACGATGCGGGTCGCTCCCGCGCGCCGCGCCGCGATGACGATGAGCGCGCCGATCGGGCCGCAGCCGGTGACGAGCACGCTCTTGCCGAGCAAGGGGCCGGCGCGGCGCACCGCGTGCAGCGCCACCGAGAGCGGCTCGGACAGCGCACCCTCGGCGTCGCTCACACCCTCGGCAAGGCGATAGGCCTGCGACGGCTCGATCACGATCTGCTGGCGAAACGCGCCCTGCACATGCGGCGTGCGCATGGCGCTGCCGTAGTAGCGCATGTCGAGGCAATGGTTCTGCAGCCCCTGCTGGCAATAGCGGCAACGGCCGCAGGGCCGGCTCGGGCTGATGGCGACGCGGTCGCCGACGGCGAAGCCCTGCACGCCGCTGCCCACCGCCTCGATCGTGCCGGCGATCTCGTGGCCGAGCACCATCGGCTCCTTGACGCGCACCGTGCCGAAGCCGCCGTGCTGGTAGTAGTGCAGGTCCGAGCCGCAGATGCCGCCGAAGCGCACGCGCGCCTGCAACTGTCCGGTGCCGAGGGCGGGCGTGGCGACCTCTTCGACGCGAAGATCGCCGGCGGAGTGAATGACCAGTGCGTCCATGCGTGCCTTCTCGACTACGGAGTGCGCGCCCAACGTTTGCACGACTCGTAGGTACGGGTTCCGTCACCCCCACCCCACGGGTAGATGATCGGCTTGTCGGCGATGCGATCGAGCAGCTCCGCCGTCGTTGCTTTGTCCTGGGCCAGACATGAGACGAAGGCGAACCGGTTGAGATTGCTGGCATCGGGATATCGCGACAGCATGTCCCGAAACCCCTGCCTCATCGTGGGCCAGTCGGCTCGTGTGTCCTTGAACAGCGCGGCCCTGTATTCATACGCGGCCGTCGCGTAGATCCTTGTGTACATCTCGAACCCTTGCTTGGCCTGCGTCCGCGTCAACGCATCTCGGGCCAGCCGCTCGAGCTGATCGGCATTGCCTCCCCACTTCGGCAAGGTCGCCGTGACCATCTCCGCGAAGATGGCCTCGTCGTCGGGATCGACGCGGAGCGAGTCTTGGGCGATCGCCCATTGGGCATCGAAGGAACGACCCGCCGCGCGTTCGATCATGACCAGATAGAGGTGAGTCGTGCTGTCCGCCATAGCCACCGAGGAGTGCGCGGCCAGGTAGTCCTCTGCCAGGGTCAGATACCTCTTGAACTCGGCCCAACCCTGTGGCGTGACCTGGTTCGCGTATCCGCCGCCGCGGAAGAACCACGCGTGCGCATAGAGGGCGCGCGCATGGAGGTCGTGAGCCATCGATGACTGGGGGTGCGCCGCGGCCCACTGCCCGGTCAACGCATCCAGCTGCGTGTAGTAGGCGTCGTTGTTCTTGTCGCCGTCGAAGATGCGCGCGTAGCCGCGGCGAAAGGTTTCGAGCTGCCGCTCACCGTCGGCAGAGCGTTCCTTGGAATGTCGCGCAAGGTCGTAGAGCCGCTGGAGCTCGTCGTCGTCGCCCCACCAGGCCGCCCCTGCCACCTGCTCGATGAAGGGTTCTGTCCTGAAGGAGTTGGCGGCGTGGACGCCGACGGGTGAACTCGCGGACAGCGCAAGCAGCGAGGCCACGCAGGCGCGCCTGAGCTTTCGGCCGGTCGCGTTCAAGGAGGCGTTCACTCGAGCTTCCAGGCGATCTGCTGCTCGGCGACGACTACGCCGTTCTTCACCTTCGCTGGGTCTGGCCTCGGGTACGGCACGCCGGCCGCGCGCGCGATGCTCGCTTCGTCGAGCTGGGTCTCGAATGCGATCGGCCGGCCCGGCACGCCGGTCACCCGGATGTCGCGACGGGCCACGGACACACTCTTGAACCGCCCCTCCGCGTCGAGCACCACGCGGAGTGTGACGGTGCCTTCGACGCCGTACATCGCGGCGAACAAGGGGTACTCGCCCGGCGGCACCGCCCTGGCCCGCGCCGAGTCGGCGTCCGAGAGCGGCAGCCATTCCGAGGCCACCGGCGCCATGGCGTAACGATAGGCGTTGAGAGTTGCTTCCTTCGTGCTGACCTGCGCGGCCAGCGTTTGGGCGAGCCCCATTGATGCAGAGCGCACATGGCGCCGACGCTGAAGTCGCTGTCGTGCTCGTCGTTGACCAGCAGACGACTCGCGAGAACAGCGGGCAGCGCAGGTCCTGGCGGTTCCTTCGCGTCACGCATCGTCGCGATCACGCCGCTTTCCCATTCACGAAGCGACGGCGCCGGACGACGCGGCAGATTCGCTCGCGGCTTGCCCCATCGCGCCAGCAGCGCGCGCTCGATCGACAGCATGGCTGGACGCTTGTCGGGCGGAACATCCTGAAGGAGTAGAGCCACCTGCGCGAAATACGGTCTGTTGTCGCGCCCGCGGCAGTGACCGGGGCGGAGCAGGGCCGGCATCAGGACGTCGTCGTAGTCGGCGCCCGGGCTTTCCAGCCGCCAGAGCTCTATCTCGTTCATGTGCCGCGCGGATACTCGGCGCTGCAACTCGACGTCGAATGCCGGCGTACGGGGCAGCGCAAGCGCCTCTTCGGCAACCCACTGTCCGACGACCGGCGCCATGCGGGTCAGATGATCCGACGCCATGGATTCGAGCGATTCGCGCAGCGCTGCGTCAATCTCGACATCAGGCGGCAGGACGAATATCGACGTCATCCACTGCATGACGCCGGAGTTGACTCGCTGCTCCGCAAGGGCGACCGAGCCCGGTTGCTGCGCGAGTGCGGTCGTCGCCGAGACTGCTGCGACGCCGAGAGCGGCAATCATCCGCAGGGCCTTTTGCAAAGCTATCGACGCGCGGGCCATCGGCTCATGCTAGCGCAGTCACGGCTCGCCGCGCGATGCCTCGATCGCTATGCTCTGGGTCACAGGAGCGAATCATGATCGTCGTCCATCACCTCAACGAATCCCGCTCGCAGCGCGTGCTGTGGTTGCTCGAAGAGCTCGGCGTGCCCTACGACATCCGCTTCTACCAGCGCGACGCCAAGACGCGGCTGGCACCGCCCGAGCTGCAGGCGGTACATCCGCTCGGCAAGTCGCCGGTGCTCGAGGACGACGGCAAGACGCTGATCGAGTCAGGCGCCATCGTCGACTACCTGATCCGCCGTTACGGCGGCGGGCGACTGCGGCCGGCCGACGATGCGCGGGACTTCGAGGCCTACCAGCAGTGGCTTCACTACGCCGAGGGCTCGGCGATGCTGCCGCTGCTGCTCAGGTACTACATCGCGCGACTCGGCGAGGTTGGCGCGCCGCTGACGCCGCGCATCGACAGCGAGATCGCCAACCACCTCGGCTTCGTCGACCGCTCGCTGTCGGGCCGCGAGTGGCTGCTCGGCGATGCGCTGAGCGGCGCCGACCTGCAGATGAGCTTCGTCGGCGAAGCGGCGCGCGGTTTGCGCGCCGGGTACCCGAACATCGACGCCTGGGTGCGCCGCTTCCAGCAGCGGCCGGCCTACCGGCGCGCCCTCGAGCGCGGGGGGCCGTATTCGATGGCCGACTAGGGTCTGTTCACGCAATGGCGTGAACAGGCCCCAACCCGCGAAGACGGTTTCCTGCGCTCGCGATCCGCGATTGCCGGCTGACGCGGTCGCATGTGTCGGCGCCAGACGACGACATCGCGGTCGCCGTAGTTGAAGAAAGACCTCGGACGGGATGAGCGTTCGGCTGCTCAGCCGACGCTTGCCGGCCCGCGATCGCGGACCGCGGCGATGACCTTGTCCAGCCTCTCACGCTGCTGCTCGTCGAGCGACGCGCGTTCGAGCGCCTCTGCCAGCAGTTGTCCCGGCGAGATCGGCGTCGACGCGGCGGACTTGCGGCTTTCCAGCGCCGCTTTCATCGCGCGCAGGTTCAGATCGCGGCGCGCCGCTTCGAACGCGGGCGGCGACTGCAGCTGCAGCCCGGCTTCGAGCTGCAGCAACACGTCGTCGGTCGACGCGGCAGCGGGCTGGCCCTTGGCTTCGGCGCCGCCATCCAGCGCAGCGCGCCGCGCCAGCGCCTGTTCCCAGGCCGGCGGCAACGCGAGCAGCGTGGCCCAGCCCTGCTCGAACGTGGCCCGGGCCTCGGCGCTCTCGCCGGCGCGCTCGAGCGCTTCGCAAAGCGCCATCTTGGCCAGCAGGGCGTCGCAGCTGGCGTGCCAGCTTCGTTGCGCATACGAGCTCAGTTGCCGGCGTACCTGTTCGTGCGCGCTGTGAAAACGCGCGTCGAGCGCGGCGGCATCGGCGCGCGGCGCCGGGCCCGCGCGCTGCCACTGAGACTCGACCTCGGCCAGGACGCGCTTGAGCTCGGCCGGCGACGCGTCGGCGTCGACGCTGGCCAGCCGCTCGATCAGCGCGGCACGCTCGGCGCCTTGGGCCTTGAACTGCGCGTCGCGGGCATTGAAGACGGCGTCGCGGGCGCTGAAGACCGCGTCGATGTCGGCCCTGAAGCGGTTCCACAGCGTGTTCTCGACCGCCCGCGCCAGCGGCAGCGTCGTCGCGTGATGCTGCCACTCGGCCTGCAGGTCGCGCACCTTGCCGACCAGGTCGCGGCCCTGCGCACCGGCACCGGCCTCGGCGGCCAGGGCCTTGGCGCCGGCGATGAGCCGCTCGCGCACAAGCTGGGCGCCCTGGCGCGCCTCGTTCAGCGGGGCCTCGAGTCGCTGCACGGCCGTGTCCATGCGCGCGACCAGCCTGTCGCGCTCCTTGCGCGGCACGGTGTGCTCGAGCGGCCCGAGCTTTCGCCACTCGGTCTGAAATCGCGCCAGCGCCGCGGCCAGCGATCGCCAGTCGGGCCGCGCATCGGCTTCGCCCGGGTCGGGCATCGGCACCGCGTTCAATGTGGCCACGAGCCGGTCGCGCGCCACCATGTTCTGCACCCGCGCCGCGTGCTGCACGTCGAGGTGGGCGGCCACCGGTCCGTAGGCGATCTTGAGGGCGGCGTCGAAACGCTGCCAGTGCGAGCGGCTGCTGGCGCCGCCCAGCCGGTCGAGCTCCTTCCAGCGCGTACGCAGGTCGTCGATGACTTCGGCCTGCTGCCGGACCCCGAGCTTGATGATGCCTGCGCCGGGCTCGCCCTGAGTCGCTGCCGCCAGGGCTTCGGCCTGCAGCAGCAACTCGTCGCGCGCCAGTCCGCCGCCCCAGTGCTGCCAGCCCTTCAGCCGCGTGTACTCGGCCTGCACCGCATCGATCCTCGACTGCGATGCCGTGGCCGATGCACCGCCATGCAGTAGATCGTCGATCTCGAGCAGATGCTTGTGCGTGTCGGCGAGTTGTCCGCCGGCGAGCGCGGCCTCGGCCCGTTCCAGCGCCATGGCCAGCGTTCCGGTGCGTTCCTGGCGGAGTTGCCGTTCCCGTTCGCGGGACCGCTCGCGCCGCTCGCTGCGCCGGGCCTGGCGCGCTTCGTCGCGGGCGTTCTGCCATTGCTCGAAGCGGCGCGTCACCGCTTCGGTGAGGTGCGCGTCGGCCAGCGGCGGAAACTGCAGCCAGCGCGAAAGCGCGTCGCGCGGCGTGGCCGCTGCTTCGGTGGGCTCAGTGGGCTCGCCGGGCTCAGTGGGCTCGGTGGATTCGGTGGATTCGGTAGTTGCGGGGGCTTCGGCCGCGGCATCGCTTGCGGCAGGCTCTGGCGTCGCAGGCGCAGGCGCCGGACCATCGACGGAGGGCGCCTGCAGCAGCACATCGAGAACGGCAAGTCGATCGTCGAGCTCGCCGCCCAGGTCGAGGGCACTGCGCAGCGATTCGTACAGCGCAGCGGGCGTGCCGTCGGACGGCGCCGCTTCGACGACGGTACGCGCCGAAACACCGGCGCCGGCAAGGTGGGCGCGATCGGTCATGCCGATGGCGGCCGAGGCGCAGGCGGCTTGCAATTGGGCCAGCGCCCGGCGCGCCTCGGCGGTCCATCGTTCGATCTCGAGCGTGTGATCGCCTCGCTCGCGCGTCGCCGCCACCAACCGCGCCAGCAAGGCCTCGAACTCCGCGCGCCGCGCGGCGTCGAGCAGCGTCAGGTCCAGGCTCTGCCAGGCCCGGTCGAGCTCGACCAGGCGGTTGGTGGGCACCAGGGCCTCTTCGCTCAACGCCCGGGCGGCCTCGATCAGGCGGTCCGCGCCTTCGCCGGTTTCGCGCCATGCCACCTGGGCGAGGTAGCGCTGCTTGGCGCGCCGATGGACGCGACGGTCGTGGCCGCGATGCTCGCGCTCGGCAAGCTTCAACGCGGCCTCGCTGGTCAGCGCCGCGACGGCGGCCATCTTCACGTCGACCGGCACGGCCTCGCGCAGCAAGGCGAGCAGGGCGTCGTCGTCGCCCATCGCGGCCTGAAGTCTGGGCTGCCAGTCGAAGGCCGGGGCCGCGTCGGCGCCGGGCTGGGCACGCGCATCGGCCTCGTCCTCGGCGGCCTCGGCCGATGGCTCGTCGGCCTCGGGCGGCGTGTATTTCCTGAACACCCAGTCGAATTTCATCAGTAGCCGATTCCTCAGGAGCAGCGGATGGTGAACAGGCTCTAGAACCCCAAGGCGCGATACGCCTGCTGCTTGAACTCGAATGCATAAGGATTGCCGAAGCCGAACCAGCGCTGCGTCATCAGCACCGCGGCGATGCCCAGGCGCGGGTTGATCCACCAGATTGTTCCCGCCAGGCCGCCCCAGCTGACCTCGCCGGGCACCTCGGCCGGATTGCCCGGCACCGGGCCGATCGTCAGCGAAGAGCCGAGCGCGAAGACGCGGTTCTCGAAGCGCGGCAAGTTGGGGAACTGAACGCACAGACCCGCCGGCAGCTGGTTCTGCCACATCTGCGCGATCGTCTCGGGCTTGAGCAGGGTCGGGCCGCCGGGGATCAGGCTTTGCACCAGGCGAACGTTGTCGCCGAGGGTCGAGACCAGGCCGCCGCCGCCCGACTCCTTCGGCAGCTTCTTTGTGAAGGCGCCCGGATACGGCTTGTCGTCGGCGCGCAGCAGGCCGGGCTCGGTCGGGTTCATCAGGTTCACGCCGACGTAGAGCGTGCAGAGGCGCTCCTGCTTGGCCTCGGGCACCCAGAAATCGGTGTCGACCATGCCGAGCGGCTCGAAGATGCGGCGCTTCAGCACCTCGCCGAACGAGGCGCCGGAGACGACCTCGACCACGCGACCGAGCACGTCGGTCGCGACCGAGTACTCCCATTGCGTGCCGGGATGGAACGAGAGCGGCAAGCCGGCGAGCACGGTCGTCATCTCGGCGAGCGACTTCAGCGGGCTGCCGACGCCGCGCGCGTTGTAGGCCGCGAACTGCACCGTGCCCGGATCGAAGATGCCGTATGAAAGCCCCGAGGTGTGCGTCATCAGGTGACGGACCGTGATCGAGGACCGGGCCGGCTCGGTGTCGTCGATGCGCGTCGCGCTCGGGCGCAGCACCTGCAGCCCGCCCAGCTCGGGGATATAGGCCTCGATCGGGTCGTCGAGGCTGACTCGCCCGTCCTCGACCAGTTGCATGACGGCGCACGAGGTCACGAGCTTGGTGCTCGAGAAGATGCGATGGATGTGGTCCTCGCGCAGCGCGATGCCCGCTTCCTTGTCGGCAAAGCCGTGGCAGAAGCGGTCGACGACCTCGCGCCCGCGCAGCAGCGCCGTCGAGACGCCGGGCAGGAACTGCTGGTCCACCTGCGCGCGCATCGCCGCGTGCAGGGCATCGAATTCGGGATGAGCCATGGGATTCCGCGTGGGAGAGTCGGGTGGAGGGACGACGGCATTGTTGACGAGGCTCGCCTCGCCTGCGCCGACTACAAGGTCTTCAGGAACTCGATCAGCGCGTCCTTGTCGGCATCGCTCAGCGTCGTGCCGTACGAGTGACCCTTGTTGCCGTTGCCGCTGACCAGCGTGTTGTAGCGAAAGCCGCCGGGACAGAGATCGCGACCGTTGGCCGCGATCTCTGTCGCCGCGAGAAAACCCAGGTTCTTCCAGTCGTAGACCTCGCCGCCGCGACAGAAGCGCTTGGGCCGCTCGGCCGGCGGCTTCAACAGGTCGCGCAGCGTCGGCACCGAGCCGTTGTGCAGGTAGGGCGCGCGCAGCCACAGGCCGTCGAGGGGGGTGTCGACATAGCCGTTCTGCAGGCGGAAGTTGCGCAGCTTCCAGCGGTCGGTGCCGAGCTTGTTCAAGGCGTCGGCGAGCTGCGGCGTGAATTCCTCGATGCGCGTCGAGTCGGTGCCGAGGTCGGCGATCGGCTCGACCCGGCCGATGCGGTCGCCTTGCGCCGAATGGCAGCGCCCGCACTGGTCGCCGAAGATGACCGCGCCGCGCCCGGCCAGGGCGGTGTCGACGGGCGTCTGGCCCTCGTCGATGAGCTTTTGCGGGAAGCGGTCGACATAGCGCGGCGGCAGCAGGCCGATGATCCAGTCGGTGACGCGAGTCAGCCGGTCGAAGTCGAGGTACTCGATGCGCGTGCCGATCAGCGACAGCGCCGAGACGATGTTCCGCTCCTGCAGCACGTCGGTGTTGCCGTCCCAGTGCATGCGCATGCCCTCGCGCGCCTTCTGGTTCCAGAGCGCCGGAAAGTCGACCATGCCGGCGATGCTGTCGTGCTGCGGCGGCTCGACAAAGCTGCGCTTGTAGAGCGCCCAGGTGTCGACGCGGCCCGGCCCGAACGGCGGCAGGTGATTCGGGTTGCGCGGATTGATGAAGTCGAAGTCGTTCTTCTCGAGCCACTTCAGGTAGCGCGGCAGGAGCGGGATCACCGCATAGCGATAGAGCACGCGCTGCACCCACGGCAGCGTCGCGTTCTGACGCGCCAGCTCGCGGTCGATCGCCGGCATCAACGTGTCGGCATCGAAGCGAGGGTCAGTCAGCGCCGCGAACAGGAACAGGAAGTACTTCTCGATGTCGAC
>JANXWR010000067.1 GCA_025351025.1 Burkholderiales bacterium
CTGAAAGTGCCGGCGTGGCTCGCCCAGGGTCGCGCGCAGCTGAAGCACGGCCTGGCGGAGCGAGCTGCCATCGACGTGCACACGCTGCCCTTCAACCCTGAGTTGGTGGAGCATCTGCGCGCCCAGAAGCGCCGCGGGCGGCACCTGATCCTGGCCACCGGTGCCGACCAGAAGATCGCCCGCGCGGTGGCTGACGAGTTGGGTCTTTTCGACGCGGTGTGGGCCAGCGACGGCGACGTGAACTTGACGGCCAGCCGCAAGCGCGAACGCCTCGTTGCGGAATTCGGCGAACGGGGTTTCGACTACGTCGGCAACAGCGTGCGCGACCTGCCCGTCTGGGCGGCCGCACGCCGCGGCCTGCTGGTGACCCGTTCGCCGCGGCTGACGGAAGCCGCCCAACGTGTCACCGAGGTCGAGCGCGTGTTTGCGCGACGGCG
Source organism: Burkholderiales bacterium (assembly GCA_025351025.1). Taxonomy (GTDB): domain Bacteria; phylum Pseudomonadota; class Gammaproteobacteria; order Burkholderiales; family Burkholderiaceae_C; genus Schlegelella_A. The sequence goes on from JANXWR010000067.1 coordinate 438, forward strand.
GCCAGGCGCGGCGGCGTACTTCGGCGCCATGCGGATGCACCATTGGCTGAAGAACCTGCTGGTGCTCGTGCCGTTGCTTGCGGCCCATCGCCTCTACGACGTCGCGTTGCTGTTGGAAGGGCTGGTCGGCGTACTGTCCTTCTGCCTGGCTGCGTCCGGCGTCTACCTGCTGAACGATCTGTTCGATCTCGGTGCCGACCGACGTCACCCGCACAAGAAGGAACGGGCACTGGCCTCGGGCGAGATCCCGCTTGCGCACGCGCTCGTACTGCTGCCTTGCTTGTGGGCAGCCGCGGCAGCCCTGGGTCTTTGGCTGAAGCCACCATTCCTCGCAGCGCTCGGCGTCTATGCAGGCTTGATGCTGGCCTACTCCATGCGCCTGAAAGACATCGCCTTCGTCGATGTTTCGGTTCTTTCGATGGGCTACACATTGCGCATCTTCGCCGGCTCGCTGGCGGTGGGAATCGGCGTCTCGGCATGGGTGCTGGGGTGCGGCGCCGCGCTGTTCTTCGGCCTGGCGCTGTTGAAGCGCTACGCCGAAATCGTCACGCTCAACTCCGGCCTGGGCCCGGAGGTGAGCGTGCGGGCTTACCGGACCAGCGACGCCGCGCTGATCGCCGGGCTGGGCATGGGGGCAGGGTGCATCGCGGTGGCCCTGCTGGCGCTGCAGCCGATCGTCGAGCCTTCGGACCATGCGCGTTGGCCGGTCTGGCTGATGAGCACGCTTTTGCTTTTCTGGACCGGCCACATGTGGCTGATGGCGCACCGCGGCCATATCCACGGCGACCCGGTGGTCTACGCGCTGCGGGATCGCCTCAGCCGCATTTTCGGCGTGTCGAGCGTGGTTATCCTGCTGTACGCGACATGAATGCACAAGCGTCGCCATGGATCTTGCTGTGCGCTGCGCTCGTCGCGGCGGTGCTTCCTGCGGCCATGCCTGCGGCCGCGCAAGAACAGGCCGCGGTGCCGGCACCCGCCAGGTCCCTCCTCGATCTGCAGGCAGCACGCCGCAGCGAAAGCATCACGCTCGGCGGCACGGCCGGCCAGCGCGGCGGCTTCACCCTGACTCACCTGAACCCGGCAGTCAACGCCTGGTTCCTTCTGGCGCTGCAGGCGCCCGGATCGCGCGCTGCGGTCACCTACCACCTTGAGAACGCCGCTCCGTCGAAGCAGCGCATCGGCCTCGACCCGGTACAGCCGGGACAGTTGACCATCACGGCTGGCGACGGCACGGCCCGTTGCACGCTCTGGCCCGGTGACACGCTCGAGCAGGCTCGGCGCTCGAAGCTGCCCTATGCGCCGCTGTGCGAAAGCAGGCTGTACCTGCGCAACGCCGTGTACGGAAACCGCAGCACATTGGAGGCCACGACCGAGTTCCTGCGAGACCATGTCTGGCGCGGCGAGCAGATCGTCGGCTTCGTGCGGCGCGAGTTCTACCGCGACGCCTTCGTCGAGCGCGGTACGCCGGCATCCGCGCCGGCGTCCGGCGCCGGCCGATCCGTGCCAGGCGGAGCTCCGCCTGCGGCACGTATGGGAGACGGCGGTGCGCCGGGCGCGATGGTGGCGCCGGGCTTGGGCATCGACCTCGGCATGGCAGGCGCCCTCTTGGCGGGCCAGTGGTATGCCGCCGCTGGGCTCGACGGCGTCTACGTCAGCATCGCGCAGCCCGGGGCGCTGAGCGTCAGCGCGGCGCAGCGACGCCCGCTCGATCGCGTCGAGGCCGAAGCGCTGGCATATATGGTGGCGTTTGACCTCGCGGACTTCGATCTCGGCTTCGCACTGGGCACCGAGCAGCCGCGCCTGGGCTGGTCAGCGCACATGCGCGACGAGCTTCGCGACCCGCGGCTGCCCGGGCCTGACGGCATCGACAGCGCCGCGCCGCTGGCCCGCACAGGCATGGTGAGCCCCGCGCTCCTTGCGCGCACCGTGGCCACGTTCACCGGCGGCTTCAAACGTGAACACGGGGCCTTTCGCCAGGGCGACTTGGCGGCGGTGAACCGGGGCAGCCACTACGGCTTCATCGAACAAGGCGTCGTCTTCAGTAGCCTCGTGCCGGGCCTTGCCACCCTGTTTGTCTTGAACGACAGCTCGATCGAAATGAAAACATGGAGCCCCAGCGACGACCGGCTGCTCGGCCAGATCCGGCATGCCAGGCAGAACGGCGTGCCGCTGATCGAGCGCGACCCTGGCGGTCGCCCGTCGACGTTCGGTGCGCTGGTGGACCAATGGGGGGCCGGCAACTGGTCGGGCTCCGCCGACGAACAGCTGCGCACGTTGCGCGCCGGCGCCTGCCTGGTCGAGCACGCCGACCGACGCTTCCTCGTTTACGGCTATTTTTCGGCCGCGACGCCGCGTGCGATGGCACATGCATTTCAGGCCTACGGCTGCCGCTACGCGATGCACCTGGACATGAATGCGCTCGAGCACACCTATCTCGCGCTGTACCCGCGCAGCGGTTCGCGCATCGGCGTCGAGCACCTGGTGCAAGGCATGGCGGTGCTCGACAAGAATGTCGGCGCCAGGCTGGTGCCGCGCTTCCTGGGGTTCGCGGACGACCGCGACTTCTTCTATCTCGTGCGTCGAGAGGACAAGCGATGAACCGATGCCTGCGCTACCTGCTGACGGCCGTGCTGGCGTGCAGCACCGGAACTTACGCCGCCCCGGCCGTGACGTTCGCGCAGCAGAACGAACGCCTGCTGCACGCGCTGCAGCAAGAGCACGGCCTCGACAACGACCAGATGCAACGCATCCGCGCGATTTTCGAGCGTTCCGGCGTGATCGGGCAAGGCAATCCGGTGATCTCCCGGCATCCGCAGACGCCCGAGCAATGCCGCGCTGCGCGGCAACAGTCGCCAGCCCCAGACGATGCCGTTGCGTTCGAACGCATCTGCGGGGCGCGCCACATGGCGCCTCTGTACGACCCGAAGACCCAGAGCCGCGACGATGCGAAGGCATGTATCGACCAGTACGAATTCCCCGACATCCCGTGCGAGTACCCGGTGGTCTGGATTCGCGCGCGCGAAGCCGCCCAGGTCTGCGAGGCGATGGGCAAGCGCCTATGCGACGCGCACGAATGGGAAGGCGCCTGCGAAGGCCGCTTGGTGCCACCCGACTACCGCTTCGATCTGGCCAAGGGTGTGCCTGCGGACGAAGCCATCCGCCGCATGCGCAGCGCGCACAACCAGGCCCACGCCGCGGCCAAGCGCTGGAGCTATGGCTCGAGGTATGCAACCGGCGTATGCGCCACAGGCAGCCAGAAGACCGCCGGCTGCGCGGGCGGCGGCTGGGCCGCCTGCGGCTCGAACACCTACCCGACCGGCGCGTTCCCCGCATGCCGAAGCGCGCTCGGCGCGTACGACCTCAATGGCAACGCGGCCGAGCACATGAACCTGCCGCTGGAAGAATCGCAGATGGCGAGCCACGGCAGCCGGACGCTGGGCCACACCGAGATGAAGGGCAGTTGGTTCGTCTTCGACACCTACCGTGCGCACGAAGATTGGTGTCGATGGCGCGCGCCGTATTGGCACGGCAGCCGCGTGATGGACACGCGCAGCCATGCAAACTATCACCTCGGGTTTCGCTGTTGCTCGACGCTACCAGCCCGCTGATGGTCTCGCGGCGGCGCGCAATTCGGCCACCTGTGACAGAGGTCCTTCATCGCTGAGCAAAGGCGCCAGGAAAGCGTCGGCCAGCACGTCGAAGATCGACCGCCGTTCGTCGTTGACGAACACCACGTCGCTGACCAGACGCACGCCATGGCTGTAGTCGGCGTAGCTCGCGCCGTGCACTGTCGAGAGCGACTGGATCGGCGCATCGATGCCGCGGTGCCAGCCGTAGATCGCTACCCGGCCGGGCTGGCGCCATAGTCGCGCACTCAGCACCAGATCCTTCTTGTGGCCCGCGATCAGCGCGCCCAGCGCCGCGCCGGCCGCGCTGCGCTGTTGCTGCACCATCGCGTTGTGCAGGACGTAGTAGTCCGTTGAACGCATCCGATCGCCAGCCGGCAGCGGTTGCGGCGTCAGGTGCACAGACGACCGGCGATAAATCAGGTCGACCATACGGCGCGTAGGCAGCGTGAATCCGAAGCTGGCGGCAACCGCCAAGGCAGTGTCCAAGCCCATGGGAACGAGCAGATGGTCGCCGTCGTCGCCCAGGCTGAGATAGTCCGACAGCACGCACAGGGTGAGACGCACCGTCTCGCCACCCAACTGTGTGCTCAGCGTCACGGGCTGCGCGTTGCGCAGGAAGGACGGGATGTTGCCCGCGACCAGTTCGCGCCGTATCGCCTGGTCGCGCTCCAGCTCCGTCATGCCGGCCACGGCATCGATGAACTCGCTGGCACCGCGCGCGTGCGCCGACCGTTGCGGGATGCCTTGCGCCGATGTTGCACAAAGCGAGGCGGGCGATTGTGCACACGCTGCGGCGGCGATCGCCAGCGCAGCGAGTCCGACTGAGGCGCTGCGGTGCAAGGTCTTGATGGGCATGAAGGATGCGATGCGAGAAGTCTCTCATACGCAGCGCATCGTCCCCCAAGCTCGGCGGGCGGGGAGCGGTCAACGCAAGAGGTTCAATGCAATTCGTCTGCCCTACTGCGGCAGTGGGAACCGGATAGCCGATCATGGTCTGAAGGACGACCCAAGGTATCAGCCTGATCGCAGCGCGCACGTGAGCGCGATCTGGCGTCGTTCGTGTCCTACGCCATCACGCCGCGGAACGGTGCAGGGGACGATACCCGCCTCCCGCCAGCTTCGTTGATTCGGTCAATGCCCTCCAATGCGGCTCCGCTTCACCCGGTGACGAGCCCGTCGATAACCTGGATGATCTTGTCGCAACGGTCTGCCAGCGCGGCGTTGTGGGTTACGAACAGCAGCGTCGTGCCGTGCTCGCGGTTGAAGCGGCGCAGCAGCGTGAACACTTCGTCGGCGCTCTTGCTGTCGAGGTTGCCGGTCGGCTCGTCGGCCAGCAGCAGGGCAGGGTCCATTGCCAATGCACGGGCCAAGGCCACGCGCTGCTGCTGGCCGCCGCTCAGGTTGCCGGCCAGGTTGTTCTGCCAAGGCGTCAGACCGACGCTGTCGATCAACGCGGCGGCGCGCTGGCGCATCGCTTCATTCGGAAATCCAGCGGAGCCGAGCATCGGCATCACCACGTTCTCGAGCGCGCTGAACGCGGTGATGAGGTGGTGGTACTGGAAAACGAAGCCGATGCTGTGGCCGCGCAGCCGCGTCAGGGCTCGGTCGGCGAGCATGGTGGTCTCCTCGCCGCACACCGCCAGCGTGCCGGCGGTGGGCCGGTCGAGCAGGCCGACGATGTTCAGCAGCGTGCTCTTGCCCGAACCCGATGGCCCCATCACCGCGCAGAACTCGCCCTTGTGCAGCGTCAGGTCGATGCCGTGCAGCACCTCGGTCTCGATCGGCGTGCCCGCGTTATAGGCTTTGCGCACGCCGCGCAGCTGCACGACGACCGGGCCGACGCCAGCCGCGGGGAGGGCCGAGGCCGGCAGCGCGGCGTCAGCCACGGATCGCCACGACCGGGTCCAGGCGCGCCGCGCGCAGCGCCGGCGCGTAGGCCGCCGCCAGGCCGGTCAGCGTGGCGAGCAGCAGCGCGGCGATGAACAGGGCCGGATCCAGCACCAGCGGGAAAAGCGGGGTGCCGTCCGCGTTGCGTGCCCAGCGCTGCCACAGCAGCAGCGCCAGCGAGCCGATGGCGCTGCCGACGACCGACCCGCCGAGACCGAGCAACCCGCCCTGCAGAAGGAACACGCGCAGGATCTGCCCTTGTGAAATGCCCATCGCGCGCAGGATGCCGATCTCACGCGACTTCTGGACCACGACCACGACCAGCACGCTGGCGATGCCGAAGGCCACCGAAAGGCCGACGAAGAACCGGATCGCGGTGTTGGCCGTC
>JANXWR010000104.1 GCA_025351025.1 Burkholderiales bacterium
GCGTCGGCTTCGAAGGCGTGATGGACGTGCTGGCCTTGCGCGTCGTCGTGCCCGAGGTGGCGGGCTGCTACGCCGTGCTCGGCCGCGTGCACGAGCGCTACCAGGCGATCGCCGGCGAGCTCGACGACTACATCGCGCGGCCCAAGCCGAACGGCTATCGATCGCTGCACACCGTGGTGCAAGGCGACGACGGCCGCGCCGTCGAAATCCAGATCCGCACGCCGCAGATGCACGAGCATGCCGAGTACGGCGTCTCCGCGCACTGGGCCTACAAGGAAGCCGGCTCGGCGGGCAAGTCGCGCGGCGGCGCCGCCGGCCGCTTCGAGGCCGAGGTCGCCGAGGCTCGACTCGTCGTGCTGCGCCAGCTGCTGGCCTGGCAGCGCGACCTCGCCGGCAACGACGGCGAGAGCGCCGACGGCGCGCCGGCCGAGCCGGGCAAGGCGGTCTTCGACGACCGCATCTATGTCTTCACGCCGCAGGCGGCGGTCGTCGAGCTGACCGCTGGCGCGACGCCGATCGACTTTGCCTACGCCGTGCACACCGATCTCGGCCACCGCTGCCGGGGCGCCAAGGTCGACGGCGCGATCGTGCCTCTGAGCACGCCCTTGCAGAGCGGGCAGAGCGTCGACATCACCGTCGCCAAGACGGGAGGCCCTTCGCTCGACTGGCTCAATCCCGAGCTCGGCTTCCTGCAGAGCGCGCGTTCGAAGGCCAAGGTGCGCGCCTGGTTCAACGCCGTCGCCGCCGACGCGACGATCGCGCGCGGCCGCGAGGCGGTCGAGAAGGTGCTGCAGCGCGAAGGCAAGACGGCGCTCAAGCTCGAGGACTTGGCCGCCCAGCTCGGCTTTCGCAGCGCCGAGGCCCTCTTCGAAGTCGTCGGCAAGGACGAGCTCTCGCTGCGCAGCATCGAGGCGCTGCTTCGGCCGCCGCCCGAGCCCAGGTCCGGCGACGACGAGATCGCGCTCAAGCGTCCGAAGTCGGCCGCGACGGGCGGCGTGCTGGTGGTCGGCGTCGAGTCCTTGCTGACCAGCCTGGCGCGCTGCTGCCGGCCGGCGCCGCCCGACGCCATCGCCGGCTACGTCACTCGCGGCAAGGGCGTGGCCGTGCACCGCGCCAGCTGCAGCAACCTGCGCGAGCTGACGATGCGCTCGCCCGAGCGCGTCATCCCGGTGGCCTGGGGCGCGGCCGATGCGTCGCGGCCGGCGCTCTATCCGGTCGACGTCCAGGTCGAGGCCACCGACCGGCAAGGCCTGCTGCGCGACGTGTCGGAAGTCTTCGCTAAGGAGAAGACCAACGTCATCGGCGTCAAGTCGAGCTCGGTGCGCGACGCCGCAGGCGGCAGCGCCTTCATGACCTTCACCGTCGAGGTCACGGACGCGGCACGGCTCGCGGCGACGCTGGCCCAGGTGCGTCGTGTCGCCGGCGTGCGCGCGGCGCGGCGCCGATAGCGGAAGCTACTTGACCGGGATCGGCGTCGCCCGGTCGACCGGCACCGCGGTGATGCTGTTCTTCGGCGAGCCGTCGATGAGCCGGTCGGAGTAGGTCAGGTAGACCAGCGTGTTGCGCTTCCTGTCGACCATGCGCACGACGCGCAGCTTCTTGAAGACCAACGAGATGCGCTCGCTGAACATCTCCTCGCGCTGCTCGAGCGGCTTGGCGCCGAACGAGATCGGCCCGACCTGGCGGCAGGCGATCGACGCCTCGGCCTTGTCTTCGGCGACGCCGATCGCGCCCTTGATGCCGCCGGTCTTGGCCCGCGACACGTAGCAGGTGACGCCGGCGACCTTCGGGTCGTCGTAGGCGTCGACGACGATCTTGTGGTCGGGCCCGATCAGCTTGAAGGCGGTGTCGACCTCGCCCACCGGCTCGGCCCGAGCCGCTCCGAATACGCACAGGATCGCGGTCGCGGCAAGCGTTGGAAGCAGGTTTTTCATGGGGCGGGGGCAGGGCACCGCGTGCTGCGGCGAAGCGAGCCTAGCGGAAGCGGAAAGCTGCGTCGACGCTGCTATCATGCCGCCCTTCCCAGGCGCGTAGCTCAGCTGGTTAGAGCACCACCTTGACATGGTGGGGGTCGTTGGTTCGAGTCCAATCGCGCCTACCAACTTCGACAGCCGGCAAGTCGCCCTCGTCACGACTTGCCGGCTTTTTCGTTGCCGGCGCGGGCCGTCGGGACGGCGCCTTGCACCGAGGCCTTGACGAGCTTGACGAACGCCGGGTCGGCGTTGCCGAGCTGCGCGGTTCGCCCGACGATCCGGCCCTCGCTGCTGACCAGGATCAGCGTGCTCGTGTGGTTGAATTCACCGTTGGCCAGCGCGCGGTACTGGATGCCGAGCACGGCGGCCAGCTTGCGCACCGACGCGGGGTCGGTTCGGGCCAGCGTCCAGTGAGCGGGGTCGAGCTGGCGCTCGTCGGCGGTGCGCTTGAGAACGGTCACGCTGTCGTGCGCCGGATCGAAGCTCACCATCAGCACCGACAGACGCTTGCGCTCGTCGACGCTCAGCTTCGCCTCGGTGTCGCGCAGCGCATCGATCAGCATCGGGCAGACGAACTGGCAGGAGGTGTAGAACATGCTGACGAGCATCGGCTGCCCGCGTCGCTCGTCGAGTTGCGCCGTACGACCTTCCTGATCGGTGAGCGTGACGGCAAGCTGGTAGATCGAGTCGGTCGGCAAGGCGGCGGCCTTCGCTTGCATCGGCGCAGGCACTGCTGCAGCGGACGGCGTTGCGGCGATGGCGAGCGACGCCGAGGCGAGCGACAGCAGGCCAAGCACGAGGCGACGGATGAAGCGGAGCCACGCGGAAGACGCAGTCATGGGATTTCCCGGGTAAGAGGGCGTACGCAGCGGAAGCCGAGATTTCTCGTGCTGTCGGAAGCTCGGAGGGACGAGAGGAGGGCGACGCGCATCAGCACCGCGTAGTTCTGGCGGTCTTGCAGGTTGATGGCGCCGGCGCCGCAGAACTGAAGCTTGTCGGGATCGTCGCCGGACCGGCTGTCCGGGCTCACGAGCAGGGCGTTGAAGTCGTCGACCCACTCCCAGACCAGGCCGTGCATGTCGCGCACGCCGTAGACGTTGGCGTCGCCGCCGACGGCGGGCAGGGCGGCGCGCGACGACCGGGCGTACCAGTTGAGGATGCGCGCCAGCCAGGCCGGGTCGCCACGGGCGTCGATTCGGGTCGCGTCCGCGGCCGCCGAGTATTCCCATTCGTTCCAGGTCGGCAGCCGTCCGCCTTCGCCTTCGCAATACGCCTCGGCGGCGAACCAGCTGACGTTGGTCGCAGGTTGCGCTTCGGTCGCTGCGTCGAAACGCGCGAGAGGCGTCGGCCAGTCCTGCAGGTAGCCGGCATCGGCGAAGGTGCGGGCGACGCGATCGCGCCGCCATGCCGGATGTGCCGCGACGAAGCGTCGGAACTCGCCTTTCGTCACGGGCATCACGCGCATGGCAAAGGCATCGATCGGTACCGGCGTGCGGTCGGCATCGCTGGCGATCACACTGAGCAGGGTTCCCCCAGGCAGGCGGACGTAGTCCGCCTCCTGCGCCGCGCAGGTTCCCGCAGCGAAGATCGCCGCCCACAACGTCAGCAGCCATGGCGCTCGCCTGCGGCGCGGCGTGTCGGCGGGGCATCTCGGGTTCGGCACCATGGCTCTCAGTGCGTTGGAGCCGGCGCGGCTGCCGTCTTGGCGGCGCGGATCTTTGTCACCTCGTCGGAAAGGATCCGGCCACCTGGGTTGCCCCAGGTGTTGAGGACATAGGTCAGGATGTTGGCGATCTCGTCGTCGTTGAGCTGGTTCATCGGCGGCATGACCGAGTTGTATTCGCCGCCGTTGACAGTGACCTTGCCGGTGAGCCCGTGCAGGAGAATGCCGATTGCACGCTTCGGGTCGGCGGCCAGATAGTCCGACTTGGCGAGCGGCGGGAACACGCCGGCCAGGCCGGCACCGTTGGTCTGGTGACAGACCGAGCAGGTCCCGGAAAAGAGCTCCCGACCGGCCTGCACCTGGTCTTCCAGGGTCAGCGTTCCGGTGGCGGCGGCACGTGTCCAGTAGGCGACTCACTATGCCCCGGCAGTGCGACGCAGTGTTGTCCAACCGGTGATACGTGCGACCTGTCCAGCAATTCATGTCTCACTTCTGGGGGCGGCTCCGGCGGCTCGTGTCCGGC
>JANXWR010000121.1 GCA_025351025.1 Burkholderiales bacterium
CCGGGAACAGGTGGTAAGCGGCGATGCCACCGACCATGGCGCCATAACCGTAGGAATCGAGCAAGCCGACGACCATGTCCATGCGCGCACGATCTTTGGGCGTAGCAGGAACCAGGGATGTGCCCGGCAAGACGTCGTTCAAGTACCGGACGATCGCCGAGGTCTCAAGGATGCGCATGCCGTCGTGATCCAGGACGGGCACCTTTCCGAAGGGATGGCGAGCCAGATGCTCCGGGTTCTTTGGTTCGCCGCTCAAGACGTTCAGGGGGACCTGCTCGAAATCCGTGAACCTCTTTTCGGCAAGCAGCATCTTGACGGTGCGAACGTAAGTTGAGCCGTCGAAGCCCCAGAGAGTCATTTTGGACATGATGTGAATCCCTTGCGTGAGCCCATGACCAGTCATTGATGTCGCCCGCCGTGGACGACGTCGAACCAATCACTCTACTATGTTCGATGACGCGATCTGCCGACAAACGACGCCGGTAAACCCACGAAGCCACCGTCCCAGAGGGGACTTGATCAACTTTCTACCCACAGTTCTCCAGCTGACGTTGCGTCACGTGCACCTGCAAAAGGGAGAGATCCAAGACCACGCAGGCAGTCTCCGCTGTCCTGAAGCGCTCTCGAGCCGCAGGTGTTCCGCTTTGCCGGCGACACCGAAAGGCTGACCGAGGCGATGGCCACCTGCGGCGGCACGGTCACGGCGCACTGAACCGACGTTCAACTCATCGCCATCGCTGATCTGATTTGCTGCGTCATCGGCGATGCGGACGACGTTCGATTCGCGACGTCGGCTGTAGCCGATCGGGGTCAGAAAGCCGGCCGAGCCCTTGAATGCCAGTTGATGTACGCGGCCCGCCGCACCTAGCGCTGCAGCCCGCCAGCTGCGGCCAAGCAACTGCTGCTGGCCGCCAGCGTAAGCCAAAGTCGCATCGGCAGCCAAGCCTCCATCTGATACCGCGGATAGAGAACCCGGTCCGCTGCAAAGCACCCCCACAACAACATTGCTATCAGCACGAGCCCTCGTGCAGGGTCCAACAGCAAAGCCACCCAGCCGAGCAGGCCCGGCGTGATACCCCAAACCAATGCGGGCAGTGGCTGGGCGACACCCGGCCGCATTGAGAGGCCCCAATGAATGGCACCCAGGAAGCTGACGATGATCGCGCCGTATCCCAGCAGCGCCGCGCTTGCGAAGAGCCGGTCACCCGGCGGCGTCACCCAAACCGCCGCGGTCAGGCCCAAGAACGGAATCAGCCCGCCGTAGCCCAAGCGGCGAGCGCATGGCGATGGGCCGTGGTCATTGCTAGCAATCAGTCGGCGCCCTCGCCTTCGACCTGCTTGCGATGTCACAGCTACTTCACGAGCGGCCGGACGGTCGTGAAACGCCGTCCACCGCGATCACCTGTCCGGTCAAGCGGGCCGAGCCATCGCCGAGCAGCCAGGCCATCACGTCGGCGACCTGATCGGGTGTTTGCACGCCGCCCAGCGGGTATTGCTTGGCCGCGCCTTCCCGCATGGCAGGCATCTTCAACATGCCCGCCGTCATGGGTGTCTCGGTCATGCCGGGAGCGACCGCGTTGATGCGCAGCCCCTGCGACGCATAGGTCGCTGCGGCGCTGCGGACCAGCGATTCGACGCCGCCCTTGGCCGCGGCGGTGGCCTCGTGATTGGCCACCCCGATGCGCGCCACCACCGAACTCGCGAACACGGCGGCGCCGGGCCCGCCCTGCAGCGCGCCGATCCAGCCCTGCAGCATGAACACCGCGCTGTCGAGGTTGACGCGCATCACCTCGCGGTAGGCGTCCGCGCGGGTGCGGTGCAGGGGCGCGATCAGCGTGATGCCCACGCAGTGCGCCAGCAGCGTCGGTGCGGCGCCGAACGCTTCCCGGCAGGCAGCAAGAGCCAACGCGGCGCCGTCGGGCGTGGTGGTGTCGGCGCCAATGCGCACGGCGGCTTCCACATCGGCCAGCCGGCCTGCGTCGCGCCCCACCGCAGCGACGCGGCGGCCCTGGGCGTGCAACTGGCGCGCCAGGGCGCGGCCGATGCCGCCGCTGGCACCGGTTATGAGGGCGATCGCGGTCATGGTGTAGGTTCCAGAACTGACGGGGTGGAATCAACGGGGTGCGTTGTCGTGAGCGTTGGTCGGTCCAGGCGGCGGGTCCAGACGGAGCGCCCAGCGCTGGAGCGTCGGCCGCCATCGCAGGAACAGTCTGTACGTGCGCTCCATTACCCAAGCCGCACCAGGCACGCGACCCGCCATTGCCAGCCAGCGCCAGCCCGGCAGCGCAGCCCACAGCGCCAGGAAAGCCTGCGCGCCGCTGAGCAATTCACCGTCGCGGCCGCGCACGTGAAAGCGCGCCAGCAGTTGCTGGCGGGTGGTGCCGGGCGGCAGCGCTGATGGCAATCCCAATTCGGCGTCGCTGACATCGACGAAGCACACCGGTGGGTCGGACCGCAGTGGCCGCACGCAGCGATAGACACCGATCTCGCGGCGACACAACGGGCACGCGCCGTCGTACAGCACGGTCAGCGGCGGCAGCTCGTTGACAGTTTTGGTCATCATGCGGGAACCTCGTTGCGAGTCAGCAGATCCGCCGCCGAGTCCACCCCTCGAGAGGCGCGCGCCCATCATTGCGAGAAAGAATCGCAGCGCCGATCGACGGCAGGAAACAGCGCGGGCGCGGCCTCGCACTCGGCCCAGCGCGCCAGCCACGGAGCAAGGTGGGGCTCGTCGATGCTGCGCACTCGGCGGGCGGTTTTCAGTGCGGTACCGATCGCGGCCGCATCTCCGTGCCAGCGCACGTCGGCAAGATCGGCCATCCGGCTGCCGACGAAGCGCCAGCGTCGCTCGCTCCACGGCCAGGCGTGGTGAAAGTCGGAAAGGAAGACGCCGATGACAAGCGTGTCGGCGGGCAACCGGGCGGGCAGCGCCCCCAGGCTCCAGGGGTGCACGAGCCAGACGTCGCGGCCGCTTGCGGCAACAGCGTCGGGCGCCGTGAGGCCGAGGCCGGCCGGCGGTTCTGCGCCCAGCGGCGGCTCGATCATCCCTGTGCTGGCGGGCACCATAGCGTCGAGGACTTGCCGCTGCAGGACAGGCTGCGGCGTGGACTGGCGCCATGCAGTCGAGCGCCTCGTAGGACGTGTCGATCACGCTGCCGGGGCTGTGCCATGCCTGCGGGGCGTATCGCGCCACGTTGTCTGTATTGAAAAGGTAGGGCTTGCCGCTGCCCGTGCCGGCCACCCATTGCCAGCTGAGGTGATTGCTGGCGAGGTCGCCGTCCAGCAGGTGGCCGTATAGCCAGTCGGCGCCGGCGCGCCAGTGCACTTTGCGCACATGCACCACATAACTCGACAGCCACATGCGCGCGTGGTTGTGCAGGATGCCGGTGGCGTAGAGCGCCCGCACGGCCTCGTCGACCACCGGCACGCCGGTGCAGCCCTGGCGGATGTCGGCGGGCAACGCGCCTGCGTAGGCTGCGTCGGGTCGCGGTCCTTCGTGCAGCGAGCGCAGGATGACCTCGCCGCGGTGCTGCCACACGTGGCGAAAGTAGGCGCGCCAGCCGAGTTCAAAGACGAACTTGTGCTGCACGCTCAGTGCCTGGCGCGCAACCACGCCGGCCAGCACCTCGGACAGCGAGACGAACCCGTGTGTGATGTAAGGCGACAACCCGCTGACGGCGCCGTCGAGCGCGTTGCGCGTGCGTGCATACGCGGCGGGCCGCACGGCGGCGATGCGGGCCTCTGCCGCAGCGAGCGTGGGCGCAAAGGCCTCAACCATGGGCGACGCCGACCTCGCCTCGGCGGATGGCCGCCGCGCGCCCACCCACCTCCCGCTTCTGCGCATCGGTCAGCCGCGCCACGTTCTTCACCTGCAACGCCATGCGCGGGTTCTTGGCCAGCATCGATTCATGGCGCATCAGGAAGTCCCAGTACAGCGTCGTGAACGGGCATGCGCTGTCGCCACTGCGCTGCGCAGGGTCGTAGCGGCAGCCTTTGCAATGCGAACTCATGCGTTGGATGTACTTGCCGGTGGCGATGTAGGGCTTGCTGCCCATCACGCCGCCATCGGCGTACTGGCTCATGCCCAGGCTGTTGGGCAACTCCACCCATTCAACCGCGTCGACGTAGACCGCCAAGTACCAGGCGTGCACCTGCTTGGGCTGCACACCGAGCATCAATGCGTACAGGCCGGTGACCATCAGGCGCTGGATGTGGTTGGCATAGCCATGCTCGAGCGTCTGCGCCAACGCGTCGCGCAGGCAGGCCATGTCGGTGTCGCCAGTCCAGAACCACGCCGGGAGATCCTGCTGCGCATCGAGCGCGTTGCGCTCGATGTATCCCGGCATCTGCGTCCAGTAGATGCCGCGCACGTACTCGCGCCAACCGAGGATCTGGCGCACGAAGCCCTCGACGCTGGCGAGCGGCGCCCGGCCGGCGTCGCAGGCCGCCACGGCTGCAGCGACCACTTCGCGGGGATTCAGCAATTTAAGGTTAAGCGCTGCCGACAGGTGCGAGTGGTACAGCCACGGGTCGCCCGGCCACATCGCATCCTGGTAGCGGCCGAACAGCGGCAGTCGCTGGCGCACGAATTCGTCCAGGGCTTGCAGCGCCTGCGCACGCGTCACGGGCCACGCAAAGCTGTCGAGGCGGCCCGGATGATCGGCGAAACGCTCGCCGACAAGCGCGATGACCTCCCGCGTCACGGCGTCGGGCGCGTAGCCGGAGCGCGGTGGAACCGCTCCGGGACCCCCGGCGCCGAATGCCTCCCGGTTATCGGCGTCGAAATTCCACTGGCCGCCGAGTGGCGAGTCCTGGTCCTCGGGGTCCATCAGCACCCGGTGCCGCCTGCGTTGCTCGCGATAGAAGTACTCCATGCGCAACGACTTGCGACCTCGCGCGTGCGCCGCGAACTCGCGCACCGAGGAGAAGAAATGTCGGTCCTCGCGTGTCTCCAGCGGAACTCCGCAGGACGCGGCCACGGACGCGATCGCTTCGATCACGCGCCACTCGCCGGGCTCGGTCATGACCAGTCGCGCCGGGCGCAGCTGCTCAAGGTCGGCACGCAGTTGCGCGGCCAGGCTGCCGCGGTTGCCATGTGCGTCGAGCCGCGTGTAGTGGAGCGAACGACCGGACGACTGCAGCGCCAGGCCGAAATGCCGCATTGCCGCGAGGAACATCGCCGTACGCGGCTTGCTCGACCACACTTGGGTTGATTCCTCGGCCACCTCGGCCATCCAGACCGCGTCGACGCGGGGATCAAAGCCATCGAAGGCGGACGACTCGAGATCGAGCTGGTCCCCGAGCACCAGCACCAGGACGCGCAACTCAGTCACGGGCCGCTTTCGTGCGCCGACGGGCGTCGCTGCAGTACTTCACCTCCGCCCAGCTTCTGGACCAGCGCTTGCGCCAGCTCATCGCGCGACCGCAGGCCACGCAAGGCTTGCTCGGCAGGGCGGCCTTGTTGCCGCGGAAGGTTGCGCGGTTCATGACCCCAGGGCGATGCCCGCGCCGATCGGAGCGACGGTGGGTAGGCACGGTGGGTAGCGACGAGGAGCCGGTCATCTCCCGAACGCTATCCGGGATCGGCTACTTCTCCTGGCATCGAATCCAAACCTCGTATTGCCAGGCCGCTAATCGGCGTCAAACACGATTCAACGTTGCTGTGCCAACCTGCGAGCAAAGCGTCGAACGTCGCGTTTCAATCACTCCGCATGAATCGAAACCTGCCTGGCGCCCTCCTGCGCCACCTCCTCTGGCTCACACTCGCTGTCATGCCCCTCTTGAGTCACGCCATCGAAGAGCCGGCCTTTGAGGTGTACAGAAGACTCGGCAACGTCGAGTTGCGCCAGTACGCACCCTATGTTGTGGCTGAGGTGGTGATAGACGCCTCCGCCGAGGAGGCCGGCAACCAGGCGTTCCCAGTCCTCGCCGGCTATATCTTCGGCAAGAACAAGGGCGACAAGAGTTTTGCAATGACCGCGCCGGTGACCCAGACCGCCGCGTCGCTGAAGATGGAGATGACAGCACCTGTGACTCAGTCCGCGGCGCCGGGCGGCATGCGGGTGCAATTCGTGCTGCCGAGGGGCGTGACTCTCGCATCCGCGCCGGAGCCGCTCGATCCCCGCGTGCAGCTTCGCCTGGTACCCGCCACGAAGTGGGCGGTCATCCGCTACTCCGGCAGTTGGTCGCAGTCCAACTACGACGAGCATCTGGCCGCATTGAGGTCCGCCCTCACCGAGGCGAAAGTGCCCACGCAGGGCGATCCCGTGTTCGCCCGCTACGACCCGCCCTTCATGCCATGGTTCCTGCGGCGCAACGAGATATGGCTCCAGCTGCCGTGACGGCACTGGAGCGTCGACACGTTCCCTACCAATGCTCGCTGCCGGGCTGGCCCTTGAAGGGACCCACCAGATCGGGTGTGATCCAGCCGCCGTAAAAGCCGCCCGGTTGCGGCCTGAGGCCGCCCCGCCAACGCTGCAGTCGAGCGCCGCGGGATAGAACGCCACGCACCCGGCCAGCGCCTCGGCACCCGCCAGCGGCTGCGGATAGCTCCACGCGACCCGGTCAAGCCGGCGATCGACGTGCACCAAGCTCCAATACCGCGCCGGCCCCTTCCACTCGCAGAACGAGCCGCCGCCCGCGGGCTGAAGCAGATGCCGCGCCACGTCGTCCCACGGTAGGTAAACGCTCGGTGGATGCGCGGTCTCCAGCACAAGTAGCGCGCGGCTTGAGCGTGCCACTTCGACATCGGCCCAGCGCACCACCACCTCTCGCGTTTCGGCCGCGAGGCGCGGCGGGCGCGGGAAATCCCACACCGACACCTGGCCCGGTGCGGGCGCCGCAGCAAACGGAGGGCGTGCCTGGCCATTCCAGCGCCATTGGGCTCGCGCTGCCTCAATCCAATCGGGAAGGTCGGACACTCACGTACCTTTCGCGTTCTTGGCACTCATCATGCTGCCCAACACCGACCGCGCGTTCCGCGCGCCCGGAGCCTTCGTCAACCGTCCGGCAGGACCAGACCCTCTTGGATCGCCACGCGCTCGAGCGCGGATTCGAACATCGACCGCGCCGCCCCGGTGACCTGCCCGAGGTAGGCGTGCAGGGCCGCGTCCGCAGCACTCAGATGTTGGCATTGGTCGCTGTAGGCCTCGAAATGAGAAAGCTGGACCAGGATCTCGGCGACATGCCGGGGGCACTCGCATGCGATCGTCGACGACAGCCCGGCGAAGTCCGCCAACGCCGCGTCGTCGTAACGCCGAGGATGGGGTACTGCGGACGACATCAAAGGACCGTGCGCCGGCTTGGTCTTGGCGGCGGTCCCCTGCGCGCACTCCGGAGGCGACGCGAGAAGGCTCAGCCAATCGGCGAGTCGGACGTCGTCGGCGGGCTCGCGCAGAAGGCTCACCCCCGCCGCAACGAAGGCATGAGCAACGGATTCGGAGGCGAACGAATAGACCACTGCCACCCGCTGCGCTCGCAGCGCGCGTGCCGCGCTGCGAATTTCCGGCAGGTTCGATGACTGAAGGCCATCGACAAAGACGATCAGTGCGTCGCAGCGCGCGCCTGACGCGGAGCGACGAACGTCCGCCGTCTGCCTGAACTCCGCGGTCACGCGCAAGGCCCTGCCAAGACGCATCTGCACGCCCGGCCGTTGCACCCGATGCGCGGCTGCCGAGCCAATGACCGCGACCTTCCAGGCGGAATGCCGCGGTCGCTTCGCCTCCGACACGCGGGTCAGCGCGGCGGCATGCGTGGCGGCGACCGCGCGCAGCTGCAACATGTCCAAGCTTGCGATCGAACCAATTGGATGGCCGACGGCAGTCAGCTGTCGGAGCATGGCGAGCCGCTGTACGTCGGCCGCCGAATACTGCCGGTGCCCGGTCGGCGTGGTGGCCGGGGCCGCCACGGCGTAACGCCGCTCCCAGATCCTCAAGGTCGCCGCCGGCATCTGCAGCATGCGCGCGACCGCGGCCGTGCGGTATCGCGTTAGCGGCGCCTGGTCGTGTCGCACGGCCGTCGCATTCGGTTTTTTGATCGTCATCGGGAGTCGTTCTGAATCGGCTTTGAATCCAATTATCCGCCTCAAACGCCAACCCATTGTTCCGGCACCGACGGCCGCTACTGAAACCACCTATCTTCACGGACGTTGCCTCAACGCCCTCCGCTTCGCTCCGGGCAAGGACGGCACTAACGCTAGGACTTCCATGAAGCGACGAGTTTTTCTGATGACGATGGCGCCCGCCGCGGCGCTGCTCGGATCCGCCAGCTTGGCCCAGCCAGCGAATGTCGACGAAAAGGAGCCGCAGGCGGTGGCGCTCGGCTACGTCGACGACGCGGCAAAGGCCGCCGCTGCCAAGCAGCCGAAATACGCGGCGGGCCAGATGTGCGGCTCCTGCGCGCTCTACAGTGGCAAGGCCGGCGACGCGGCGGGGCCGTGTGCGTTGTTCGGTGGCAGGCAAGTGGCCGCCAAGGGTTGGTGCACGGCCTGGGCCAAGAAGGCATGACTGGCGCTTGTCTTCCTTGCCCGCCACGGTCGCGGGGTTCACCGGATGCGGCGTGCTCGTCGAAGGCGCGCCGGCCGATGTGATCGTCTACGACTTCGACAAGCTCGCCGTGCTGCCGGAAGAGATTGTTCATGACTTGCCCGGTGGCGAGTGGCGCCGCATTCAACGGGCCAGCGGCTACCGCTACATCCTCGTGAACGGCGAAGTCACGATCCGCGACGACGAGCAGACGCAGACGTTCTCAGGTGCGCTGCTCCGTCATGGGGGAAATACGAACAAGGCCAAGGCGGCAGCCTGGCCGCGCGCAGAGGAAAAGGAGCCCACGGAAAAGCCGGCCTAACAATGAGGCGGTGATGCAACTGGCGGTTCAGGACGGATAGTGGTTCGGCTCGGCGGAAGAGCTGCGCTGAGGATGGTGTGGAGGTCGGTGCGTTTAGGCATGCACGCTCCTGGCATGCTTGGGCCGCGACGCCGCGCCGCTGGCCGCTTCCAACAGGCCGACGAAACGGTCGAACAGATAGCCGATGTCGTGCGGCCGGGGCGACGCTTCCGCAGCTCCGTGCGCCTCGAACGTAGTGGTCCCAGCTTTGCAAGGCTTGCTCGAGCGCGAAGAGGTGCTCGGCGCTCCAGCTGCCGCGCGTTTCTTTGACGCGCTCGGCCTTGGCACGCCGAATCTGCACATCGCACAGGCCGAGCAGAGTAGCCGGGTCGCGCTCGCCGGCGACGATGGCGCGCATGACGGCCATGCCGCTGGCCCCGGCCAGTGAAGTCCACACCAAGGCCGATCGCCGCATCAGTGTCAGGCCTGTTTGATCGTTCGAGGGCGCAGGCTCAAGGCATCCGCCCACATCCTGATCGAGCCGAGGTCCGGCCGCACAGCAGTTGCGGGCGCGTGCCACCGGCAAGGTTCGCCGAGCTGCATCGCCAGCGAGCTGGCGATGCAGCTCGAACACCCTCAACCACCACCGAGATCGACTAACCTTTAACCCCGGGCTTCCTCCTTATGAATGGCATGGCGGTAGGGGGCAGGTCACGACCAGCATGGGCAACGCAAGGCCACGGGTGGGCTCCGGCAGGTCAAGAACGAGGAGCGCGACGAGTTCTCACCCGGGCCCTCATCTGTTTCAGAGGACTTTGCGACCGAGCTTTTAGTCTTGCTCAGCAAGCCTGAAAGCCACTTGCCGGCGCGAGTCACACTCCTTGGTCTGACGATTCGCTGCCTGCGCCCCTCAACCCTCGTCGACGCCGTCCTTGCCGACGTAAAAGCCGTTCGAAGGTGGGTAGGTCGACGCCAGCCAGGAAGGCCCGCCATGCGCGACCCAGGCCCCCGTCGCAATCCGCGACATCGCCACGATCACTTCGAGATCTTCATCGCGCATCGTGTGGCGTGCCTGAGCGGCCATGATCAGTTGCCCGAGGAACTCGCCCTTCCAGATCATCGGCGCGAAGAGCGTCGAGCCCATCCGGGATGATTTCAGGTATTGCCGGAACGCCCCATGTTCGTCGGTGTTCTTCAGGATCAGCTTCTGCCGCGACGCATAGACCTGACCCGGGTGCCCCCCATCGATCGGCACCAGCAATCGTTCCTGCTCCGGCGGAAAGCCGATGTTGCCGACCAGCATGTGGTGCTTCTTGTCGGGCGTGACCAGAAATGCGCCCGCGATCTTGTACTGTCGTTCGCCCGGCTTCAGGGCACCTGGCTTCAGGTGGGCCTCGGGATCGCCGAGATGGTCGAAGCAAGCCTGCGACAAGATGCGGATCGCGCTCTCCGCATCGGCGGCGTTCAGCGCCGCCTGCCCCGTGACCTCGATCAGCGCGAGGGCCCCGGGCGAAACCTCCATCTCACGATCGGTCACTTCCTGGCCTTCATCTCATTGATCTTCTTCACCAGCGCGCGTCCGTCGGTGCCGGCCTTCTCGTTCAATGCGTACCAGTTGTCGAAGACCGTCGTGACATTCGCCTGGGAAAACAACTTCGCCAGTTCCTCGGGCGGCGCGACGTAAAGCGTCATGCCGGCCTTGACCAGGCGGTCGATGCTCTCTTTCGAGAACTCGGCGCTGCGCGCGAAATGCTCGGTCTCGATGCGGCGGAATTCGGCTTCGACGATCGGCTTCAGATCGGCGGGCAGCTTGTCCCACGAGGACTGGTTGACCACGAACGACCAAGTCACGACGGTGCCTATCTTCCAGATCGAGAGCTGCTTGGCGACCGAAGGAAACCCGAAGCCGTTGGCGGTGCCGACCGAGGTCATTACGGCGTCGACGATGCCGCGCTGCAGCGCGGTCGTGATCTCGCCAAACGGTATCGGTGTCGGGACGGCACCGATCTTGTTCATCAGCGCGGCGGCTTCGGTGTTGTGGACGCGGATCTTCTTGCCGTTGAAATCGGCGACCGTGTGGATCGGCGTCTTCGATATCACGCACTGCTCCTCGAACACGCCGGTGGCGAGCTGCCTCGCGTTGTACTTCGCCGACCAGACCTTCGCGACCTCCTCGCGCAGCAGAGGATCGAGCATCTTCTGGTACACGACGATGTCGGTCAGCAATCCCGGGAGCGCGCCGAAGTTGGCCAACGGGGCCTCGGCGCTGAGCCAGGGGCTGACGGCAAACGAACCGTCGAGCCGACCGTCGCGGACGGCCGCCGGTTGCTCCGCTCCCGCGACGAGGGTGTCGTACAGCTCGATCTTGAGCCTTCCCTTAGTGGCGGCCTCGATCCTCGCGGGAACGGTCTTGACGGTCTCGGCGTAGCTGCTGCCAACCGCATTGGTCCAGCCCACGGTCCACGTGGTCTGCGCCGCAACGGGGAGGTAGAACGCCCACGCCACGAGGAACGAGAGCAACGACTTCAGATTCATAATGGCTTCTCCGCAACTTGTATGGACAAATGTTCGCGCGTCAGGGTCGGCATTGTCAAGCGCGTGGATGCCCTAGCAGTGCGGTAGAAAGAGAGGGACGCTCGAATGGGCATTGGGAGTTTGCAAATGAAGCACGATCCGAATCGGTTCAGTCTCGTTCGCTGGATCGATCCCGGCACCACCGCCCTGCCCGACGGTGAGGACCTGAGCTGCGTCCTCGACGGCCCCGTCGTACATGTCGTGCTGAATCGCCCGGCCAAACACAACGCCATCAATGCCGCGATGTGGGAACGGATCGGGTCCCTGACGGCAGAGCTCGACGCCGATCCTTCCGTGCGTCTGGTGGTGTTCCGTGGCGCGGGCGATGCCGCGTTTTCCGCCGGTGCCGACATCAGCGAATTCCGCGAGATCTATGCCGACCCCGAGCGCGCACGACGACAGAATGCCGTCATCCGTGACGCCCAGCTCGCTGTCGAGGGCATGGCCAAGCCGACTCTGGCGGTGATTCAAGGCGCCTGTGTCGGCGGCGGCTGCGGCCTCGCGCTCGCCTGCGACCTTCGCTTGGCTGGCGCGCGGGCCCGCTTCGGCATCACGCCGAGCAAGCTCGGGCTGGTCTACAGCCTCCCGGATACTCGCCGCCTGGTTGCGCTGGTCGGGCCGAGCCGCGCCAAGGACATGCTCTTCAGCGGTCGACTGCTCGACGCCCCCGAGGCGCTGGCGATCGGACTGGTCGACCGCGTGCTGGACGAAGGCACCCTGGAAACATCGGCCGCCGACTACGCGCGAGCGCTGCTTGCCAACTCGTCCGAGTCGATCGCCGCGGCCAAGGCGATGATCAATTCATTGAGCGGAGTCTCGTCGCAGCCCGACGAGCGACTCGAGGCCCGCTTCGCCGCGAGCTTCTCGAGCGCCGATTTCGCGGAGGGCTACGCAGCCTTCACACAGAAACGAGCGCCGAAATTCACCTGAGCCTTCAGGGCTCGAAAAGCGGCCTCAGCAGTCCCGCCGGAAACGGCTCTTCCGCAGCGATCGCGCCTTCCAGCAGGCTCGACGCGGCATCGACGACCTCCCGCGCGCGCCCGTCGGCGACGCCACCGTAGGCCATCAACTTGCGGGTCTTGTCGAACACCGCTTCGACCGACAGCGCCCGCTCGGGGTCGCCGAGCGCGTCGCGGACCTGATGCATCACGGTGCGCCCGTCCGCAAGCCGCAGCGTCACGCGGGCCCCGTAGTGATCGGGATAGATGGCGTCTAGATCGGGTGCCGGCTTCAGGGTCACGCGGCGAAGGCGGGTGCCGAGGTCCGCGCGCCCCACGTTCGTTTCGTCGAAGTGCTCCGGCCGCAACGGCCCGAAGATCGCTGCCGCGGCCACGCAATACTGCAGCGAGAACTTCGCCGCGGTCCTGGTTGCGGGGTTCGCGTTGTCGCAGATGCCGATCGCATCGCCGAAGGTCTCGACCGTGCAGTCCGCGAAGTCCGCGACGACGGGGCCGAGGGCTTCGCGCAGCGCGAGGACGCAATCGATCGTCGCATGCGTGTGGCGGCACGCCGGCCAGGGCTTGAACGTGGTCTCGTGGATCAGCCAGTCGGCCTCCTCGCGTGCGATGCCGGTGATGTCGGCGCCCTCGCACATCGCCGCGAAGAAGCCGCGCTCCCCTTCCAGGATGCGCGCCGGGCCGGAGAATCCGGCCGACGCGAGCGAGGCGGCCGTCAATCCCGCCCAGGCGGCATGCCCGGTGTGCAGCTGCTTGGACATCACCGGCTCCAGCCGCACCTGCCACAGCCCGGCGGCCTGCGTCCCGGCATTGCCGAGGGCCCAGATACGTTGCTCGAGTGTCAAGCCCATGGCGTCGGCGCAGGCCGCGGCCGCGCCGAAC
>JANXWR010000128.1 GCA_025351025.1 Burkholderiales bacterium
GCCCGACCTCAGCGTCTTCGGCAAGGTGATCGGCGGCGGCATGCCGCTGGCCGCGTTCGGCGGCAAGCGCGCCGTCATGGAGCAGCTCGCGCCGCTCGGTCCGGTCTATCAGGCGGGCACGCTGTCCGGCAACCCGGTGGCGACGGCCTGCGGCCTGGCCACCCTGCGCGAGATCGCCAAGCCGGACTTTTTCGGGGCACTCGCCGCACGCGCCAGGCAGCTCGTCGCCGGCCTGCTCGACGCCGCCCGCTCGGCCGGCGTGCCGATGGTGGGCGACAGCGAAGGCGGCATGTTCGGGTTCTTCTTCGCCGCCGAATTGCCGCAGAAGTACGGCGCCGTGATGGCCACCGACTCGGAGCGCTTCAACCGCTTCTTCCACGCCATGCTCGACCGCGGCGTCTATCTCGCGCCGGCCCTCTACGAAGCCGGCTTTGTCAGCGCCGCGCACGGCGAGGCCGAGATCGCCGCGACGCTCGCCGCCGCTGCTGAAAGCCTGCGACTCTGACGTCGGACGGCGTCCGGCTCAGCCCGGAACCCAGTCCGTCGGATATTTCCAGAGGTCCTTGAGCAGGTAGGTCATCGGGATGTTCAGCGGCGTGTTCTTCGGCGGGATCGGCGCCGCGAACCAGCGGTCGTACATCGCGTTGATGGGCGAGTCGGCGCGCACCAGGTAGCGCGCGCCGGTAACGTAGTGCGGCACCGAGCACCGGACTTCTCGTGGGCTGGCAAAGGGCGCGAGTATGGTGGCGCGCCTGCCGGCGCGGGGGTCGATGCGGGCTCGGGCGAGCGGCCGGGTTCGAGAGAGGAATTCCGCACGAAGGTCAGCCTCCGCCATCGAACTCGCATGGCGCGCCGTGCGGTCGCGGTCCCGTTCGCAATGCACACGCTTCGCCCCATGACCTCCGCGGCCATCGTCGACGGCGGGCCCGCCTCTTGCACAATGCCTCGGATGCATCTGCATGTCCTCGGCATCTGTGGCACCTTTATGGGCGGCCTGGCGGCGCTCGCCCGCGAGGCAGGGCATCGCGTGACCGGCTGCGACGCGAATGTCTATCCGCCCATGAGCGAGCAGCTCGCGGCGCTCGGCATCGACCTGATAGAGGGCTACGGTGCCGAGCAGCTGAAGCTCGCGCCCGACCTGTTCGTCGTCGGCAACGCCATCACCCGCGGCAACCCGCTGATGGAGGCGATCCTCGATGCCGGGCTGCCCTTCACGAGCGGACCGCAATGGCTGGCCGATCACGTGCTGGCCGGCCGCCATGTGCTGGCCGTCGCCGGCACGCACGGCAAGACCGGCACCACGGCGATGCTCGCCTGGATCCTCGAATCGGCGGGCAGAAAGCCCGGCTTCCTGGTCGGCGGCGTGCCGCTCGATTTCGGCGTCTCGGCGCGCCTGGGCGACCTTGCCGCGCCGTTCGCGATCGAGGCCGACGAGTACGACACGGCGTTCTTCGACAAGCGCAGCAAATTCATCCACTACCGGCCGCGCACCGCGATCCTCAACAACCTCGAGTTCGACCACGCCGACATCTTCGACGACCTGGCGGCGATCGAGCGCCAGTTCCACCATCTCGTGCGCACCGTGCCGGCGAGCGGCAGGCTCGTCGTCAACGCCCGCGACGAGGCGCTGCAGCGCGTGCTCGGCATGGGCTGCTGGAGCCAGGTGCAGCGCTTCGGCGGCAGGAAGGAAGAGCCCGGCATGCTGCGCGCGCGCGGCGAGCCGCACGCCTTCGACGTGCTGCGCGGCGGCCTGAAGATCGCCCGCGTCGACTGGGCGCTGCTCGGCGAGCACAACCAGATGAACGCGCTCGCCGCGATCGGCGCCGCCGAGCACGCCGGCGTTGCGCCCGAGGTCTCGGCACGCGCGCTCGGCCGCTTTCGCAACGTGCGGCGCCGCCTCGAGCTGCGCGGCGAGGCGCGCGGCGTCGCCGTCTACGACGACTTCGCGCATCACCCGACGGCCATACGCACGACGCTGGACGGGCTGCGCCGCAAGGTCGGCGCGGCGCGCATCCTCGCCGCCTTCGAGCCGCGCTCGAACACCATGAAGCTCGGCGCCATGAAAGCGCAGCTGCCCTGGGCGCTCGAGGAAGCCGATCTCGCCTGCTGCCATTCCGGCGGCCTCGGCTGGGACGCGGCCGAGGCGCTGCGCCCGCTCGGCGCGCGCGCCGTCGTCGCCGCCAGCGTCGACGAGCTGGTGTCGCGCATCGTCGCCGCGGCGCGGCCCGGCGATCACGTGCTGTGCATGAGCAACGGCGGCTTCGGCGGCATCCACGTCAAGCTGCTCGCTGCGCTGGCCGGCGCGAACGGGCCGGTCGCGGCGCGCGCTGCGGCGTGACCGACGCGTTGCCGGCGGCGGCGGGCGCGCCGCTCAGCCACCTGCTCTACCTGCACGGCTTTCGCTCGTCGCCGCACTCGGCCAAGGCGCGCCGCGTCGCCGCGTGGATGCGCGAGCATCGCCCCGACATCGCCTGGTGTTGCCCGCAGCTGCCGCCATCGCCGCTCGATGCGATCGACCAGGTGCTGGCCGCGATCGCCGACTGGCCGCGCCACCGCATGGCCGTCATCGGCAGCTCGCTCGGCGGCTTCTATGCGACCGTGGTGGCCGAGCGCACCGGCTGCCGCGCCGTGCTGCTCAACCCCACCGTCGAGCCGGCGCGCGATCTGGCCGCGCACATCGGCGAGCAGAAGGCGTGGCACGGAGACGACCGCTTCTACTTCCACGCCGAGTTCATCGACGAGCTGATCACGCTCGCGCCGCCGGCACAACTGACCCGGCCGGAGCGCTATTTCGCGGTCATCGCCAAGGGCGACGAGGTGCTGTCCTGGCGCGAGATGAGTGCGCGCTACGCCGGCTGCCGCATCCGCCTCATCGACGGCAGCGACCACGCGCTCACCGACTTCGAGGTGCACCTGCCCTCGGTACTGGCCTTCCTCGGCCTGTGACTGATCGCCGGCTCAGTGCGACCAGTGGATCAGCGTATAGACGACGCGACCCCAGACCTCGACGTTGAACCAGAGCAGCAGCAGCAACCAGATCCAGTGACGAAAGCGCCGCGCCCGCTGCAGCCAGCCGGTGGCGCGGGGAGCGAGCGAAAAGACGAAGCTGATCACTCCGGCGACAGCGAAGATCGCGCCGAGCACACCGACGATCCAGCGAAAGACGGTCATGTCGCGCTCACCACGATTCGACCATGCGCTGGGCGATGAGCACGGCAAAGAAGGCGAGACCGGCGAAGACCGTCCAGCGCACCAGGCGCAGACCGTAGCCGCGAAAGCGCACCTGGCCGCTGACCATGTAGGCCACGAAGCAGGCAGCGCCGGCCAGCAGCACTAGGAGCAACAGCGCCCGAAAGACGCCCATCGGCGGCGCTTTCCCGGCTCACCAGGCCGGCGCGAGCTCGGCCAGGCCGGCCGGGGCGAGCGCCTCGTCGTCGAAGGTCACGGTGTCGTACGCCGTCGGGTCCGAGAGCAGCGCGCGCACCAGAATGTTGTTGAGCGCGTGGCCCGACTTGAAGGCGCGGTACGAGGCGAGCAGGGGCCGGCCGGCCATCATCATGTCGCCGATCGCGTCGAGGATCTTGTGCTTGACGAACTCGTCGTCGTAGCGAAGGCCGTCGCTGTTGAGGATCTTGAACTCGTCGACGGCGACGACGTTGTCGAGGCTGACGCCGAGACCGAGGCCGCGCGAGCGCATGACATCGAGCTCCTTGGTGAAGCCGAACGTGCGAGCGCGCGCGATCTCGCGCTTGTAGCGTGCCGCGTCCATCTCGAACACGAACTGCTGGCCGGTCTGGCTCACCGCCGGATGGTCGAACTCGATCTCGAAGGCGAGCTTGTAGCCCTCGTAAGGCTCGAGGCGCGCCCACTTCAACGACGCGCCCTCGCCTTCCCTCACCTCGACCGGCCGCTTCACGCGCAGGAAGCGCTTGGGCGCCTCCTGCATGACGATGCCGGCGCTCTGCAGCAGGAACACGAACGAGGCGGCCGAGCCGTCGAGGATGGGTACCTCTTCGGCGGTGATGTCGACGATCAGGTTGTCGAGGCCGAGCCCCGAGCAGGCAGAGAGCAGATGCTCGACCGTCTTGACCTTGGGCCCGTCGGGATCGCCGCCGGCGGAAATCGTCGTCGCCATGCGCGTGTCGCAGACCGAGAAGGCGTCGGCCCTGATGTCGACCGATCGCGGCAGGTCGACACGACGAAAGACGATGCCGGTGTCCGGCGCGGCGGGGCGCAAGGTCATCTCGACCCGCTGCCCGCCGTGCACGCCCACGCCGACGGCGCGGGTCATGGACTTGAGGGTGCGTTGCGCCAGCATGGTGCGATTGTCGGCGAAGTCGTGAGGATTTCGTTGGCTGGCGAGGATCACCTTACGGCGTGCGCTCAGTCGTTGCTTGGCGCGCGCTCAGGCGCAGGGCGGCCGGTCGTGCGCGAGACTGCGGCGGTCCCGCTGCGCGGGACTGCCCTGTGCTGCTCGCGCTCGGGGCGTGCCGCAGAACTCACTTCGTTCGCTTCGCTCACTGCGTTCAACCTAAGAACCGCAGTTGCCCCAATGCAATCCCCGGGAAAGCCAGCACTGGTGCGGGTTTGATGTCATTTGGCAAACTCACC
>JANXWR010000153.1 GCA_025351025.1 Burkholderiales bacterium
CGAGCAGCGCTCCACGGTGTTCACCTCGACGGCCACGGTCTTGCCGATCAGCTTGAGCATCTCCTCGGTCTTGCGGCCGATCTTCTGCACCCGGCTGTGGCACGGCACGTGGTAGCTGACCTTGCCGAGCGGCCGGGTGAAGTCGGTCCTGAGCAGGCCATCGCGATGACGCGCGACGAGGTACTCGAACGGATCGAACATCGCGTCCCGGACGAGTGCGACCTCCTCATCGGCGGGAAACATCAACGGCAGCTCCTGCTTGAACATCAGCGTGCACGACGGGATCGCCGAGACGATCGCCCAGCCTTCGCGCGCGTACCGGACGAGGACAGGGATGTTGTCGTTCTTGTGCCTCTCGACGCCCTCGAGGTCGCCGAGCTCGAGCTTGGGCATGCCGCAGCAGCTTTCCTTCTCGACGATCTCGTAGGGAATGTCGTTGTGCGCAAGCAGCTTGAGCAGGTCGTTGCCGATGCCCGGCTCGTTGTAGTTGATGTAGCAGGTGGAAAAGATCGCCACCTTGCCCGGGCTGCGCTCGCCGTCGACGACCTTTGCACCCGCATCCGACTCGGCGGCGCCGCTGCGAAAGCGCTTCGTCGCGAGCGGCGGCAGCCAGGCGTCCGGGTGCACGCCGAGCGTCGCGTCGAGCAGCTTGCGCACCGGCTTCATCCGGTTGGCGGCGTTGACCGCCTGGACGACGATCGGGATGCCGGCGAGCTGGCCGTGCGCGTCGGTCGAGGCGAGCAACTTTTCGCCCGTGCCGACCTCGCCCTTTTTGTACTTGATCGCCTTGGCGCGCAGCATGAGGTGCGGGAAGTCGACGTTCCACGGATGCGGGGGCACGTACGGGCACTTCGTCATGTAGCAGAGGTCGCACAGGTAGCACTGGTCGACGACCTTGGCGTAGTCCTGCTTGTCGACGCCGTGCACCTCGCCGTCGGCGGTGGCGTCGATCAGGTCGAACAGGTTCGGGAACGACTGGCACAGGCTCACGCAGCGGCGGCAGCCGTGGCAGATGTCGAACACGCGCTCCATCTCGGCAAGCGTCTTCGCCTCGTCGAAATAGTCGGCGCCCTTCCAGTCGATCGGGTGCCGGGTCGGTGCTTCGAGGTTGCCTTCGCGCAGGGTCATCGTTCCATCCGTTCCATCAACGAACAAGGGCCGCGAAGGCCCTTGTTCTTCTCCAACGGCGAACCGTTATCAGTCGACCAGCGCGTCGAGCGCCTTCTGGTAGCGGTTGGCGTGCGAGCGCTCGGCCTTGGCCAGCGTCTCGAACCAGTTCGCGACCTCGTCGAAGCCTTCTGTGCGCGCGATCTTGGCCATACCCGGGTACATGTCGGTGTACTCGTGCGTCTCGCCGGCGACGGCGGCCATCAGGTTCTGTCGGCTGGTGCCGATCGGCAAGCCGGTCGCCGGGTCGCCCACGCTATGCTCGAGGAACTCGAGGTGGCCGTGCGCGTGCCCGGTCTCGCCCTCGGCGGTGGAGCGGAACAGCGCGGCGACGTCATTCTGGCCCTCGATGTCGGCCTTGTTTGCGAAGTAGAGATAGCGGCGATTGGCCTGCGACTCGCCGGCGAACGCATCGCGCAGGCTCCGCTCGGTCTTCGATCCCTTCAAACCCATGACGATCTCCTCGGTGGCAAATGAACGAACCCGCCCGCGAAAGCGAACGAATGCTCGACCGTAACCGGTCGCGCCGCGCACGGCAATACATGGCTTCAATCCGGTGCATTGGAGCGGGCTATTCCGGGCGATCGGGACAGCAACGCGCAGGGGAGCGGCGCCCGTTTGTTAAACTCCGCGTCGCAGTGGGGGGGTAGCTCAGCTGGGAGAGCGTCGCGTTCGCAATGCGAAGGTCGGGAGTTCGATCCTCCTCCTCTCCACCATCCGGATAGTCCAGCAAGGTCCCGAGAAGTCCCGGGAAGATCAAAAATCCCTTGAGAATCAACGCTCCGGGGCTTTTTTCTTGTCCAAAGACGTCCCAAGAATTCCGACAAATCGGAGATCACATTGCAGTAACTGATGCAGTAACCGGAGAATTCCGGCCATTGCTTACGGAGTTACTGCATGGCCAAGCACCTCATCGCTTCGAACCTGACGATCAAGTCGCTCACGACCAAAGACGATCGCACACGACTCACCGACGGCGAAGGTCTCTATCTGCTGCTGTTCGTCAAGGGCGGCTCGCACAGCTGGCGATTCGACTACACGATCGAAGGACGCCGCAAGACGCTTAGCTTCGGCACCTACCCTGCCACCACCCTGAGCCTTGCGCGCAAGAAGGCCGAAGAGGCCAGGCAGCAGGTGCGAAGCGGGATCGATCCCAGCGACGCGCGAAAGGCGTGCGTATTTCGGAAGAGCGTGACCGGTGTTTTCGGCATCGTGACCGGCGATTTCGGGAACGTCACCGAAATGACCGGTCACGTT
>JANXWR010000162.1 GCA_025351025.1 Burkholderiales bacterium
GAGCTGCGCCGTCATCTCCGGCTTGTCCTTGTAGGCCCAGGACATGAAGAGCACCGGCCGCGCGCCGTACTGCGCGACGATGGCGGCGTCTTTCTTGACCGTGTCGCGAAACGACTGCGCCAGCTGCGGATGGATCGGGCACTGGCTGCAGTCAATCATGATCACGGCGTCGAACTGCTTGCCCGGCTTGTTGAAGACGATGCGGTTGCCGGGCACGAAAGAGTACTTGCCGACGCCGTCGGGCTTCAGGTAGGACGCGACGTCGTGCCAGTCGAGCCCCGAGCCGCTGATCGTCACCGAGGTGCCTCGGTGCTTGCTTCCAGGCTCCGCGGCCTTGGCCAGCTCGCTGTAGTGGCCATGCATGCTGTTGTTGTAGTAGAAAAAGCTGTTGCCGACCCACAGGATCGACGTGACCGGCTCGCCGCCGACCTCGCTGCGCAACGGCCTCGTCTCTGCTGACACGTCGGCGCATGCCGACGCGAGGGCCAGCAGGCAGAGCACCGACGCAGCGCGGCGCAACGACTTCAGGATCGACATGACGGGTCTCCGCTTCTGGATGGCGACATCGTCATTTTGACTGTCGGCCCGCCCGGCGCGAACCCGTCGTGGCGCGAGACCACGCGGAGCGCCGGCGCTGCCGGCGCGTGCCTTCGGCGGCTAGGGCAGCTTTTGGAAACCGAAAACCGGCGGGTTCATGCCGCAGCTGACGCTGTCGCTGCCCACCTTGCCGGTGGCATTGACGACGAACTTCGACTTCGCCGCGCCGGCGATGACCAGCGGCGCGGTGAGGTTCAGGCCGTTGGTGCTGCTCGTGCTCGTCGGCTGCAGGAAGGTGTTGCCGCCACCGGTGCCGGCCGACGCGTTGGTCGTGAGGTAGAGGTAGACGGCATCGGATACCGGCGCCGCGTCGGTGCCGAGGCACATCGTCGGCGCGCCGGCGGCATCGGGCGCCTGCGTCGTGCCGCCGTTGTCGGAGCGGCAGACGTCGGCCACGTACTGCGTGCCCGAGGTGCACAGTCCGGCGCTCGCGCTCGGCGTGAACTTGATGAGGTCCGACATCTTGATGACGACGCAGTTGTACGTTCCATCGGCCGGGTTGCCGCTGCCGAGCGTCGGCGCCGCGAGGAAGTCGACTTCGGTCGGCGTCGCGCTCGAGAAGACCGTGACCGGGCTGGTGCACAAGGGGCTGGTCGACAGCATCACCGAATAGACCTGCAGCTTCAGCGAGCTGGCGTCCAGCGCCATCGCCTGCGACGACAACAGCAGGGCGCCGAGCAGCGCGACTTTGTGGAGTTTCATGATTCGTGCCTCGCGCGGATCAGCTGCCGGAGCCGACGATCGTCAGCTTGTCCGCACCGGCATCGCTGCCGCCACAGGAAGTGATGGCGCCACCGGCGACCAGGACACACACGACGAGAGCGAGCAAACGTTTCATATCGACTCCATGGACGGATTGAGGGCCTGTTCGGATGTCGGCCCACGTCGCCGGAGCTTGAGCGGGGCGCGCGTGAAATGCGTCGCGCCGTGACTTGCGACCGCCGCGGCGGGCGCCGGGATCAGCGCTGCGGGCCCTGCGGCAGGGGCAGCCCGCGCTCTCGCATGACCTCGCGCAACCGGTCCGGGTAGTCGTTGATGGCGGACAGCGACGGGCCGGGCAGGACGGCGAGGATCTTCGGCACGGTGCGCGTCATGACTCGCCCTCTTCGGGTGCCCAGCCTTGCGTGCCGACCAGAGGCACGAAGACGACGCCGCCCAGGTCCTCCTGGCGGAACGTGCCGGCATCGATGCGCGTCAGCTTGAGCAGGCGCTGGCCCCAGCCGCGCTCGCCGACCGGCATGACGAGCCGCCCGCCGACCGCGAGCTGCTCGCGCAGCGCCGCTGGAAGATCCGGTCCGGCCGCCGAGACAACGATCGCGTCGTAAGGCGCGCCCGCCGGCCAGCCGACGCTGCCGTCGGCTTCGTGGATGGCGACGTTGGCGCAGCCCAAGCTCGCCAGGCGCTCGGCCGCGGCGCGGGCCAGTCCAGCGTGGCGTTCGACCGCGTCGACGTGGGCGGCGAGCCGGGCCGCCACCGCCGCGGCGTAACCGGATCCCGCGCCGACCTCGAGCACGCGATCACCGGGTCCGATCGCCGCGGCCTCGAGCATCAACGCGACGATGTAGGGCTGCGAAATCGTCTGCCCGGTGCCGATCGAAAGCGGCGTGTCGTCGTAGGCGCGGTCACGCAGCCGCGCCGCGACGAAGGCCTCGCGCGGGATGCTGCGCATCGCCTCGAGCACGGCCCGGTCGCGCACGCCGCGGCCGGCGATCTGCGCGTCGACCATGGCGCTGCGCCATGCCGAAAGATCGTCGTCGCTCACCGCCGGACTGGACCGATCGGGCGCGGCGCTGCGCCGCGCTAGCTGCCTGCCGGGCGCGACGCCTCGCGCTCTTTCTGGTGCGCCTTCAGCCAGTCGAGCTTGGCGGCGTAGAGGTCGTGCTGGCCGCGCGTCGTGCTGTTGTCCATGGCCAGGCGCAGGTGCTTGCTTGCCTGCGCCACGTCGCCGAGCTGCCAGTCGGCGAGGCCGAGCCAGAAGTGGAACTCGTGGTAGTAGTCGGCACGCTCCACCTCGCGGGCGAAGAAGTCGCGCGCGGCCAGCCAGTCGCTTTGCCGCGCCGCCTCGAGGCCGAGGTTGAAGAAGTGGAAGGGCGCGACCGATTCGATCGCCGCGAGCCGGGTTCGCGTCGCGTCGGCCTCCGTGCCGCGCCCCTGCCGCGCATAGGTCTCGGCGAGGTTGGACATGGCGCGCGTGTTCTTCGTCTCCTGCGCCAGCACCCGGTCGAACACGCTCTCGGCCAAGGCCAGATCGCCGTGGCGCAGGTAGACGACGCCGAGGGTGTTGTAGGCGCCCATGAACATCGGGTCGTTGCGCAAGGCCTCGGCGACCCAGGCGTAGGCGTCGTTGAGCCGGCCGCGCGCCAGCGCTTCGGCGGCGCGGTTGTTGGCGTACATGGCGAGCACGGTCTGCTCGGAGATGTCGCGCACGCGCATGCTGCGGATGTCTTCCGGCGGCAGGAAGTCGATCGTCAGTGGACTGAGGTCGCGCGTCGTGCCGGCATCCATAATGCGGCGCCCGAGCGTGATGTTGACGTGGCCGCTGGCGAACAGCAGCGAGCCGTCGCGGCTCCAGGTTTCCTCGAGGTAGGCGCTCTGGTAGCGCACCGGCAGCTTCAGCTCGTGCGCAAACGCCGCCGTCATGATGACCAGCGACAGGCAGTTGCCCGAACGCGCGGCAAACGCCTCGGAAGCGGTCTTGGTCGTCGCCGCGTCGTATTCGAGCTTGAGCTGGGCGCGCCGGTACAGCGCCTCGATCAGCCCGGCCTGGGCGCCCTTGGTGCGCAGCTGGCTGGCGATGTCGACGGCGAGGTAGCTCCGCATCTCGTCGCTCATGGCGAGCACTTCGCCGGTCGAGATGCGCTCGGTCGGTGCCGCGAACAGCTGATCGGCCAGCAGCGCGACCGGCCGCTCGGGCGCGGTGGCCGGCGGGGCCGAGGCGCAGGCCGAGACCAGGGCCGCGATCGGCAGGAGGAACGACAGGGAACGCATGGCTCGTCTCCTCGCGGCTGGCCGCCGCAGTGGCTCACATCACAGCACGAATGATGAACCTGCGCAGCCGGGTTTGCGCGCCTTCCGTCAGGGCGCGATGCCGAAGGTGCCGTCGACGACCTCGGTGAAGCTGCGTTCCTCGCTGAGAATGAACCGTCGCTCCTGCGCGAAGGCGAAGTTCTCGCGCCCTTCGGCGTCGGCCTTCAGGTGCGCGCGATACGCCTCGTAGGCGGCCAGCGACGGGAAGGCGATCAGGCCCCAGGCGATGTCGTTGCTGCCCTCGTGCGGCAGGAAGTAGCCGACCAGGTGGCCGCCGCAGCGCGGAATGATGCGGCCCCAGTTCTCGGCATAGGTCTTGAAGGCATCGCGCTGGAACGGGTCGATGCGGTAGCGGATGAAGCAGGTGATGGTCACGTGTTGTCCTCGTGGCGGGGTTGGCCGACACGATAGTGCGAAACACCGCATCGATGCTTCGGCTACGATCGAACCATGAATGGCGGCCCGAGCATCGCCCGCGTCGCCGCGCTGATCGGCGACCCGGCGCGCGCCGAGCTGCTGACGTCGCTGCTTGCCGATCGCGCGCTCACCGCCACCGAGCTCGCCCACGTCGCCGGCGTGACGCGGCAGACGATCAGCGGCCACCTCGCCCGCCTGCTCTACGCCGGGCTGGTGACGGTCGAGGCGCAGGGCCGGCATCGCTACTTCCGCCTCGCCGGCCGCGACATCGCGCAGCTCCTCGAATCGCTGATGGGCGTCGCTTTTCGCACCGGCGCGACGCGGCTGCGACCCGGCCCGCGCGAGCCGGCGCTGCGCAAGGCGCGCGTCTGCTACGACCACTTGGCTGGCGAACTCGGCGTCTTCGCCTACGACGCGCTGCTGGCCCGAGGCGTCTTCGCCAAGGACGATGAAAGCCTGTACCTGACGAACGCCGGCGCGCGATGGTTCGGCGATTTCGGTATCGATCCGGCGGTGGTCGCGGCCGAGCGGCGCGCCTTCTGCCGGCCTTGCCTCGACTGGGGCGAGTGCCGCCACCATCTCGGCGGCGGGCTCGGTGCGGCGCTGCTCGAACGGGTGCTCGCGCAGCGCTGGGCAAGCCGGGCCGAGAAGGGCTCGCGCATCGTCGCCTTCACGCCGCGCGGCGAGGCGTCGTTTCGCGCTGGGCTCGCCGCCTGAGGGCGAGCCGCCGGCGCCGCGGGCCGGGCCGCCTCACTACAACGCGTAGCGGCGCCACTGGCCCTCGGGCTGCGCGAGGCGGTCGGCGACGATCTCGAGCACCTTGCGATTCGTGCCCATGCCGAGGTGGCTGACGCCGCCGACCTCGATGTTCTCGGCGAGCCGGCCGTCGCCCTGGATGCAGCCCCGCCACGGCACGACGCCGTCCGACTTGCTGTAGATCGAGGTCGACGGAACCGGCAACGCCTGCTTCATGCGCTCTGCATCGGAGGCTCCGGGCTCCGGACGGTTCAGCAGGCGATACAGCCAGCCGGCATGGGTGGTGTCGGGCGCCGCCGCGAACGGGCTGCCCAGCGTCACGACCTGGCGCACCAGCCCCGGCGCGTCGCGGCCGATCTCGCGCGCATAGATGCCGCCCAGGCTCCAGCCGACGAGGCTGACCTCGCGGCCGGTTTCGCTGCGCACCGCCTCGACCGCGTCGCGCAGTTGCTCGAGCCAATCGGGAATGCTCGCCTTCGGTCCGGTGTTCGGGCCGAAGCCCCAGTCGCGGGCGTCGAAGCCGGCGCCGACGAGCGACTCGCGTAGCCGCGCCGTGCTCCAGGCGCCCGCCCCCAGCCCGGGATAGACGATGACCGTATGCCCGTCGCCTCGCGCCAGCGGTGCATGGGGGAGATGCGAGCCGAGGTAGTCGAGCAAGGCCCGGCCGGGCTCGGTGGCAAGCAGCGACAGGGAAGGCGAGTGGTGGCCGGAATCGGCGCGCGCAAAGGATTTCATCGAGCGTTTCAAAGGGTGATGCACCGAATTGTTGGGCCGGCC
The DNA here is from genome assembly GCA_025351025.1 of Burkholderiales bacterium. GTDB lineage: Bacteria > Pseudomonadota > Gammaproteobacteria > Burkholderiales > Burkholderiaceae_C > Schlegelella_A. The sequence continues at coordinate 5,575 of JANXWR010000162.1, forward strand.
GGGACGCTTTCGTGAAGGCTGCCGCTGCGCTTTCTCGTAGGACCGCGGCGCCTTCTCCCTCACTCGAGCTTGATGTTGGCGCTCTTGATCGCCGCCGCCCACTTTGCGACCTCGGCCTTCCGGAAGGCGCCGAGCTGCTCGCGCGTCATGTCGGCGCCCTGCATGCCGAGCTTGCCGAGCCGCTCCTGGATCTCGGGCGTGGCGAGGATCTTCGCGATCTCGGCGTGGAGCCGGTCGACGATCGGCTTCGGCGTTCCGGCCGGCGCGAAGATCGCCTGCCAAGACACGACCTCGTAGCCGGGCACGCCGCTCTCGGCGACGGTCGGCACCTCGGCATGTTTGGAACCCGATGCGCCGACGAAACCGCGAGCGCGCGCAGCTTGCCGCTCTCGACATGCGGGCCGGCGACGACGGTGGTGTCGAACATCATGTCGACCTGGCCGGCCATCACGTCCTGGATCGCCGGCGCGCTGCCCTTGTAGGGGACGTGCTTGATGTCGATGCCGGCCTTGGCCTTGAGCAGCTCGAGCGAGAGATGCTGCGACGTGCCGCTGCCCGCCGAAGCGCCAGTGAGCGGCTTCTTCGCCATGCCGGCGGCGATCACGTCCTGCAGCGTCTTGTACGGGCTCGACTGGTTGACGACGAGCACCGTCGGGTTGGTGCCGATCAGGGTGATCGGCTCGAACGACTTGATCGGGTCGTAGCCGATCTTCGGATAGAGGCTGACGTTGATGGCATGCGAGCTGATCGTGCCGCCGAGGATGGTGTAGCCGTTCGGCGCGGCGCGCGACGCGACCTCCGAGCCGACGCTGCCGCCGGCGCCGCCCTTGTTGTCGACGATGATGGTCGTGCCGAGCACGGTGCCGAGCTTTTGGGCGATGAGGCGGGCCAGGATGTCGGTCGTTCCGCCGGCGGGAAAGGGCGCGATGTAGGTGATCGGCTTCGACGGCCACTTGTCCTGGGCCAGCGCCGGGCCGGCGAGAAGGGCACCGAGGGCGGCGGCGATGATGCAGATGCGGCGATTCGGATTCATGCGGTCTCGTTCGTGGATGCGGCCGTGCGCCGCCATCGGGGTCCGGCGCACGGCATAGACTTTGGGCCATGTCCAGCGCCATCGCCATTGCCGCAAACGCCAACGCGCCGCACGCCATCCGCATGGACGAGCGCGACAACGTCGCCATCGTCGCCAACCCCGGCGGCCTCGAGGCCGGCACCGCGTTCGCGGGCGGCTTCGCCGACGGCCTGGTGCTGAAGGAGCGCGTGCCGCAAGGCCACAAGGTCGCACTCGTCGCCATCGGCGAAGGCGACCCGGTGCTTCGCTACGGCATTGCCATCGGCTATGCGTTGAAGCCGATCGCCGCCGGCAGCTGGGTGCACGAGCGGCTGCTGCGCATGCCCGAAGCGCGCTCGCTGCAAGGCCTGCCGATGGCGACGGTGCGGCGCGCGCCGCAGGCGCCGCTCGAGGGCTTTGCCTTCGAGGGCTTCGTCAACGCCGACGGCACCGTCGGCACGCGCAACATCCTGGCCATCACGACGACGGTGCAGTGCGTCGCCGGCGTCGTCGAGTGCGCGGTCTCGCGCATCAAGGCCGAGCTGTTGCCGCAGTTTCCCAACGTCGACGACGTCGTCGGCCTCGAGCACGGCTACGGCTGCGGCGTGGCCATCGACGCACCCGATGCCTCGATCCCGATCCGGACCCTGCGCAACATCAGCAAGAACCCGAACTTCGGCGGCGAGATGATGGTGGTGAGCCTCGGCTGCGAGAAGCTGCAGCCCGAGCGGCTGCTGCCGCCGGGCAGCTTCGCGATCCGCGACGAGCGTGGCGACGACCCGGCGCTCGACGTCGTGCGGCTGCAGGACGAGAAGCACGTCGGCTTCGCCTCGATGGTCGAGTCGATCATGGCCTCGGCGCGCGTTCATCTCGCGCGCCTGAACCTGCGCCGACGCCAGAGCGTGCCGGCCTCGGCCCTCGTCGTCGGCGTCCAGTGCGGCGGCAGCGACGCCTTCTCCGGCGCCACCGCGAATCCGGCGGTCGGCGTCTGCACCGACCTGCTCGTGCGCGCCGG
>JANXWR010000013.1 GCA_025351025.1 Burkholderiales bacterium
CGCCGGCGACGTGCCGGAGATGACGCTGACCGTGCCGCCACCTTCGATGTTCGTCACGGGAGGCGGCAGAACGATGGTCACCGCGCCGGCGTTGCCGACGATCGGCGGCGCCGGCGGCGTCGGCAGGTCGGGCTTGCTCGAATCGACGGGCGACGGCGGTTCGCTCGGCATCACGGCGACGGCCGGCGTCGGCAGCTCCTCGATCTTCTTGCTGCAGCCGGCGGCGAGCGCGACACAGAGCGCGGCGGCGATGACGAAGGGCCGTGCGGGCAAGACATGTCGGGGAACGTGATTCACGATGATCCTTGGCCGCTTCGAGGACAGGAGCGCGGCAAGCGGTATGCCCGCGGCACGTCGATTGCTCGACGCTCGCATGGCGATCGAAAGCTCACAATCCGCCGCATGACCGTTCCGATCCACATCGTCGACGCGACGATGTTCTGGAGCGCGACCGGCGGCGGTGTGCGCCGCTACCTGCTCACCAAGCACGCCTGGTTGGCGGGGCAGGCCGGATGGCGACACACGATCGCGGTGCCGGGCAGCGACCGCAGCGAAGGTCGCGCCGTGCTTCCTTCGATCCCCCTGCCGGGCAGCGGCGGCTACCGGCTGCCGGTCGGCCGTGGCGCCGTCGCACGCGTGCTGCGCGACCTGCGGCCCGATCTGATCGAGGCCGGCGACCCGTACCGCGTCGCCTGGGCGGCGCTCGATGCGGCAGGGTCGCTCGCCATCCCGGCGGTCGCGACCTGCCACTCCAACGTCGAGGCGCTGGCCCGACTGGCCGGCGGCCGCGTCTTCGGTGCCGCGGCGGCCAAGGCGGCGCGGCACTACGCCAGGCATCTGTACTCCGCCTTCGACCTCGTGCTCGCGCCGAGCCGCAGCATGGCGCGCCATCTCGCCGACTGGGGCGTCCCACGCGTCGCCTGGCAGCCGCTCGGCGTCGACACGACCGCCTTTCATCCTTCGGTCGCGTCGACCTCGTGGCGAACCGAGCATGGCATCGACGACGATGCGCGCGTGCTGATCTACGCCGGCCGATTCGCGCCCGAAAAGAAGCTCGACGTGCTCGCCGACGCGGTGGCGCGTCTGGGCGCGCCGTATCTGCTCGTCGCCATCGGCGCCGGGCCCTCGCCGCCGCCGGCGGGAGAGCGCGTGCGCGTGCTGCCTTTCGTCGCCGGCGTCGCGGCGCTGGCCCGTGCCCTGGCGAGCGCCGACGCCTTCGTGCACGCCGGCGACCAGGAAACCTTCGGCCTGTCCGCGCTGGAAGCGATGGCCTGCGGCACGCCGGTCGTCGTGCGCAATGCCGAAGGCCTGGCCGAGCTGGCCGACGGTGGCGCCGGCCGCGGCGTCGACCTGGGTACCGGTGCCGCGTTCGCCGCGGCCATCGCCGAGCTGTTCGAGGGCGATCGCGCGGCGCAGCGCATGGCGGCACGCACCCGCGCCGAGGCCAGCGACTGGGAGCAGGTGCTGCCCGGTCTGCTCGGCCACTACCGGCGGCTGATCGGCCGCGACCCGGAGGCGAGCGTCGCGCGGGCTGGCGTCTCCATGTCGGCGGGCGCGATGCCGCATCCGCGATGAGCGCCTCTTCGACGATCGGCCTCGTGCCGGCGGAGCGCTTCGTCTGCGTCGTCCTGCACGACGTCGCGGCATCGACGCGCACCGCCTGCGCGCGAACGCTCGCCGCCATCGCCGAGGTCGCCGACGTTCCGGTGACGTTGCTCGCGGTGCCGCACTACCACGGCGAGCCGTCGACGCGCGATCTCGAGGAGTGGCTGGGCACACGCATGAAGAAGGGCGACGAGATCGCGCTACACGGCTGGAGCCATCGCGACGAGCTGCCGGCCAGCGGCGCGATCGACCGGCTGCGCCGCCAGCACTACACGCGCAGCGAAGGCGAGTTCTGGGCGCTCTCTGAGGCCGAGGCACGGCAGCGCATGGAGCGCGGCATCGCCTGGTTTCGCGAGCACGGTTGGCCCCTGGCCGGCTTCGTCGCGCCGGCTTGGCTGCTCGGCCCGGGAGCGTGGGCCGCGCTGGCCACGCAGCGCTTCGAATACACCGCGACGCTGCGCCAGCTCGTGCACCTGCCGAGCCGGCGCAGCGTCGCCAGCCAGAGCGTCGTCTACAGCACCTCGAGCGGTTGGCGGCGCGAATGCTCGATGCTCTGGAATCCGATCGTGGCGCGGCTCGAGCGCGGCAATCCGCTGCTGCGCATCGAGCTGCACCCGCGCGACGCCGACTTCTCTGCGGTGCTTCGCTCGTGGCAACGCATCCTGGAGCGGGCCTTGCGCGACCGTCGCGCCGGCACCGTCGCCGAGTTCATGCGCCAGGACCGCGCCGCGGCGACGACGATCGCGCCGAGCACCGAAGGACCGACGACGCAGTGGCAATCGACCGCCGCCGATTGAGCTGCGCGCGACTCAGAGCAGGTTGAAGCTCACCGCCGCGGTGATCGCGCCGATCATGGCGCCGACGATGACGTCGCTCGGATAGTGCAGGCCGAGCACGACGCGCGAGACCGCGACGAGCACCGTGAACGGCCAGACGTGAGCGCGAACATCGGGTAGTAGACGGTCAGGATCAGGCTGCACGCCACCGAGTGCAGCGTATGCCCGCTCGGAAAGCTGTACTCGTCGAGCGAGGGCGTGCATTCGCGGATGCCGGCGCAGGTGCGAAAGGGCCGCGGCCGGGCGATCCAGCGCTTGATGATCTTGTAGATCGTGATGTCGACGATGCCGACGCCGATCATGCGCACCGACGCCGAGGTGCCGACCGGGCCGCCCGCCCAGGGCAGGCAGACGACGATGCCGTACCAGAGCCAGCCGTCGCCGATGCGGCTGACGACCTTGAGCACGCTGACGACCCAGTTGCGCGTCGACGCGCCGTGCATCCACAGCGCCACCAGCCGCTCGCGCTCGATCCACGCGACGACGCGCTGGTGCCGCTGCCGGGCGACCGGCTGCTCAGGCCACGGCATGAACCTGCGCGGGCGCCCGTTCGGAGGCGTCGACGGTGTCCTGCAGGCGGGCTTCGAAGCGCTCGAGCACTTCGTCCCAGGTCGCACGGCGCGCCGCCGCGATGGCGGCGTCGCGCATCGGCTGCACCTCGGAAGGCGGCACCGCGAGCGCCGCGGCGGCGTCGATGAACGCGGCCTCGTCGCCGGGCACGGCGATGCGGCCACTCTGCCCGTCGATGACGTGCTCGGCGGCGGCGGCGCAGTCAAAGGCGACGACCGGCAGGCCGGAAGCCAGCGCCTCCATGACGACGTTGCCGAAGGTGTCGGAGAGGCTCGGGAACAGGAAGGCGTCGGCCGAAGCGAAATGCGCGGCGAGATCGGCACCGCGCTTGGCGCCGACGAAGCTGGCCGCCGGATGCGCCGCTGCCAAGCGCTCGCGCGCCGGCCCGTCGCCGACCACGACCATGCGCAGATCCGGGCGCAGGCGACGCGCCGCCTCGAACGCACGCAGGCCGAGCTCGACGTTCTTTTCGGCGGCGACCCGGCCGACGGCGAGAAAGACCGGCGTTCCTTCGCCGGCCCGCCACGAGGCGCGCAAGGCCGCGCTGCGCGCCGCTGGCGTGAAGCGCGCCGTATCGACGCCACGGCCGACGACGCTGATGTGCTGGAAGCCGGCACGCGTCAGCTCGCGGCGCGAGGCCTGGGTCGGCACAAAGGTGCGCCGCGTCAGGTTGTGGAAACGGCGCAGCAGGCCGAGCACCGGCCCGGCGAGAAAGCCCAGCCCGTAGTGCCTGCTGTACTGGTGGAAATTGGTGCGAAAGTCGGACGTCGTCGTGATGCCGAGTGAGCCCGCGGCGATCAGCGCGGCCCAGGCCAGCGGCCCAGGCGTGGCGAGGTGGACGAGGTCGGGCCGGCTCTGCCGGAACCGTTGCTTCAGCGAGCCGGGAAGCGCCAGCCCGAATCGCAGGTCGGGGTACATTGGAATGACGCAGCCGGCGGTGCGGAACTCGTCGCTCGCGTCGAGCGCCGCCTCGCCCGGCTGGCGCGGCCGGATCAGCTCGACAAGATGGCCCCGCGAGCGCAGGTAGCGGACGGTCCGCTCGACGGTCAGGGAGACGCCGTTCAGCTCGGGCGGCCAGGTTTCGGTGACGTAAGCGATCCGCATCGGTTTGGCCATGTTGTTGTTGTTGTCGTCGTCGTCGGCAGCAATCTGCATGCCTGCAACGACGTGACGAATCAGACCCGGTACGGCCGCAAATGTTCCGCCCGACCCGTGACCGCGAGGTGACGCCGCGGCGGCTTTACTTTCCCTCCAGGTAGACGCAGACGAGGCGGAGCCTGCGCGAGCGCTTGCACACCGCGCGCAGCCCGAGCAGCAGCGGCACGGCGATGAAGGCACCGGCGACACCCCAGAGCCAGCCCCAGATCATCACCGAGAGGAAGACGAAGACCGGGCTGAGGCGCAGCCGGTGGCCCATGATCATCGGGCTCAGGAAGTTCGCCTCGACGCCGTGCAGGGCGAGAAAGGCGGCCGGCGGCCCGAGCATGGCCAGCCCGGTACCGAAGGTGACGCTGCCGGCCAGCAGCAGCAGCACGGCGATGAGGAGCGGCCCGAGGTAGGGAATGAAGGCGAGCACCGCCGTCGTCGTGCCCCAGAGCACCGGGTTGGGCAGGCCGATCAGCCAGAGCGCCAGCCCGGTGGCGATGCCGAGCGCGACGTTGACGAGGCTCATCGTGCTGATGAACAGGCCGACGTCGCGCTGCGCCTGGCGAAAGCCGGCGAGCACGAGAGCGCGCGTGCGCGGCCGGCGGATCGCCGCCGTCGTGCGCGCCACCAGCCACTGCTCGGAGGCGAGCAGGAAGTAGAGCAGGATCACCGTCGCCGAGGCCGAGACGGCGAACGAGAGCGTCTCGCCGATGGCCAGCCGCGTGAAGGTCCAGCCCTCGATTGCCAGCCGCTCGTTGAACGGATCAACGCCGATCACTGCGGTGGCGGGCGCGCGCGCCAGCGGCGCCGGCGTGGCGTAGGGAAAGAGGGCGTCGCGCCAGCGCTGCAGCGACTCGACCAGCTCGTGGACGATGATCGGCGCACGCGACCACCAGGCCGCCGCCGGCGCGGCGATGAGCGCCGCGACCAGCACGATCAGCCCGAGCACGGCGGCGATGACGAGCCCGGCGCCGACGTACTCGTGGATGCCGGCGCGGCGCAAGGCGCGCACCGGTGCGGCGAGCACCAAGGTGAAGACGACGGCGATCGCGATCGGCAGGAGCAGCGGCCGGGCATGCTCGAGCAGGAAGATGGCGGCGATGAAGAGCAGGCCGCGGCCGAGCCAGGTCGAGGCGCGGCGGGGAGCGTCGGGAGAAAAAGATGCCAAGGTGCGGGCGATGATGGCATGGCGCGCGGCGCGATGAAGATGTCCGGAAGCGGCGAGGCGCCCGGCGCCGGCTGTGTCACGATGTGTCCGTGGCCTCGCTTCGCAAAGAGTTTTCACTCGCCGCCGACTGCGACCGCGTCTGGTCCGCGCTGCGCGACTTCGGCGCCGTGCACACGCGCCTCGCGCCCGGCTTCGTCACCGGCACCGTCATGGAAGGCGAGGCCGTCCGTGTCGTCACCTTCTTCAACGGCTCATCGGCGCGCGAGACGCTGGTCAGCTGCGACGACGCCTCGCGCCGTCTCGCCTACGCGATCATCGGCGGCCGCGCCATGCACTACAGCGCCAGCGCGCAGATCTTCGACGACGGCCCCGGCCGCAGCCGCTTCGTCTGGATCGTCGACGTGCTGCCCGACGAGATCGCGCCCTACATCGATGACATGATGACGCGCGGCGCCGCGGTCATGACGGCGACGCTGGAGCAGCGAGCGTCAGCCGGGCCGTGATCGGCAGATGATCCGAAGGCTCGGTCGCTGAAGGCAGCCGCGTCTCGCCGTCGATGCCAGGGATCGGCTCCGGCGCGGGGCGCAGGCCCGACGTGGAGACGATGAAGTCGATGCGCGTCGCGCGCCGGTGCGGATTGCAGGTCGGCTGCGGCGCCGACGCATAGGCGTCGACGAAGCCGCGCTCGCGAAAGAGCGCCGCGAGAGCGCTCTCGGGCGTCGCATCGAAGTCGCCGCAGACGACGGTCGCGAAGGCGGCGGGCGCCATCGCGGCGCACCGGTCGACGAGCTCGCGCGCCTGACGAAAGCCGATGTGCGATTCGGGCCGTGTCGTCGCCGCCTGCCAGCGCAGGTGCGTGTCGGCGATGCGCAGGAGGCCAGCCGGGGATTCGAAGCTGACGATCAGGGCGACGTGCCCCGATGCCTCGGCGCCCGCCTCGCCGTCGTCGTAGTGCAGGATCTCGCGCGCCGCGAAGCGCAACACGTCCTCGCGCCAGAGCAGCGCACAGCCGTCCGGCCGGCCCGCGCCCTTGGCCGCGAACACGCCACGCCATCCGGCCGCCGCGAACGCCCCTTCGAGGCCCGGCCAGGCGGCGCTCTCCACCTCCTGCAGGCAGGCGACGTCGGGCGCCAGCGCGACGATGCGGCCGACGATCGCCGGCGCGCGCCGCGACCAGCGGATGAGCTCGCCGTCGACCGATGGATAGAGCTTGCGCGACGCATACGCGGCGGCGAGCACGTTGTACGAGGTGAGGCGAAACGACAGGGTCACGGCGACGACGATGAGGCAATCGACGCGAGGATGCCACGTGCGCGGCGCAGCGGCGATGCCGGCCACCTGAAGCGACGAACAGGGCGGCGTGCAGGCCTCTCCTCGATCGTTCGCCGCCGCCACGCTCCCGTACGCTGGCGGAACGGGTCTTGCTTCGACCCGCGCGCGTTTCGGGAGCCCCCTCATGACCGTCTTCGGCATCGTCCTTCGCAAGCCGACCTTCGACGAAATCACCGCCGCCACCCTGCTGGGCATCGGCCTGTGGATGGCCGGCCTCGGCTTCGCACACGCCAGCGGCCAGGCCCTCGACATGCGCGACGCCGGCGCCCTGCTCCTCGTCTCGAGCTGGGCCTGCATCGCCGTGCGCATCGGCCTCGGCGTCGACCAGGGCAGCCGCCATCTCGCCGTCAACATCGCCGTCATCGCCGTCCTGCTCGGCCTCTACGACAGCGCCGTCGCGCTCGTCGCCTGAGCCGGCCGCACCAGCACGACATCGGCCTGTGACGACGGCGCGCCACGCGCCATCGTTCACGCGACCGGACCGGCCAGGCCGGCGGCCGCTGCATCGCTGCGCATCCGCGCCAGCAGCGCATACCAGTCGATCCGTCGAGTCGCGATCATGATCGACGCGAGCACGGCGAAGAGCAGCATCGAGCCGAGCAGCAAGGCCGTCTGCTCGAGCTGCAGCAGCGTGTAGAGCACGCCGTACAAGGCGGCGATGGCGGCGCCGAAGATCAGGCCAGCGCGCGCGCCGCGCAACACGAAGCTACCGTAGAAGGCGAGCAACGCGGTGCATGCTGCGCTCGCGGCCAGGTACGACTCGGCAAACGGCAGGTGCTCGCCGAGGCTGACCAGGAGCAGGAAGAACACCGCGATTGCCGAGCCGACGAGCAGGTACTGCACGGGATGGACGCGCGCCCGCCGCATCACCTCGACCGCGCCGACGCCGACGAAGGTCAGCGCGATGAAGAGCAGCCCGTACTTGGTGGCGCGGTCGCTCAGCGTGTAGCCGCTCACGGGATCGATGAAAGCGACGCCGAAGGTCTCGATGCAACGGGTCCGCCCATCAGTCGCCCTGTTGTTGTCAGAAGCGCATACCGCCGAGCCAGCCACCAGCTCCTGAGGCGCGTTGGTGGCCAGGGCGTTGACCTCCCAGCGTGCGGCAAAGCCGCTGTCCTCGATCTTGCTCTCGAGCGGCAGAAACCTGCCGGCAAACGAGGGGTGCGGCCACGGCGAGGCCAGCTCGACCTGGGTGACCTCGGCGATCGGCGCGAACGCCAGCTCGCCGGTGCCGACGAGCTCGAGCTCGACCTGCGCGGCGAGCGGACGCTGCGCCGCCGGCCAGGCGACGGCGCCGGCGACGTGAAAGCCGCGCGCGTGCGCCGTGTGCGCGGTGCCGGGAAGCACCGCAGCAGCGGCGCCGTCGAGCCGGACCGTCGCGTTGCGCACGCCGCGCGAGTCGCCGAGGGCGACGAAGAGGGTCGGCGCCGCGCATTCGAGACGCGATCCGGCGTGCTCGCGCTGCGGCTGCAGCGCCGAGGCGTCTGGCCAGGTTGCGGCGAGCGTCGCCGTCATGACGTAGCCGTTGACCTTGAAGATGCCGCGGTGGCGCGGCTCGATCGCAACCTTGGCGCCGATGTCGAGGCGGGTCGGCACGGCGACGAGCTTCCAGTCGCGCCGCTCGCTCGTCGTCTTCCTCTCCTTGCCCACGCCTTCGATCGTCTGCCAGAGCTCGACGCACTCGCGCTGCAGCACCGGGCCGAGCACGGTCTGGCCGGAGGCCAGGCTCGCGGCCAGGTTGGCTTCGGCCTCGCGCAGCCGCCCCTGGCGCTCGGCGACGATACCGCTCACCGCGCCGAGCGCGGCCGTAAGGGCGACCAGCACCAGGACGAGGGCGACGGCCTTGACGAGCAAGGGCGGAAGACGCGGTGGCGCGGCGGGCGGGGTGGACATGGGCGGCTCCTGCAGTGGCGGAGTGGCGACGATGGCCGCCCCTTTCGAAGCCGGTGCGAAGGCAATGTGAAGCGGGCGGCGTGCCATCATTGGCGTCAGCAAGAGCGGCCGCAGGGTGGCCGCCACGAGCGTCACGCCCATCCCGCCATGATCCAGAAAGAAGTTGCGAGCCTGGCCGAAGCCGTCGCCGACGTGCCCGACGGCGCGACCGTGATGGTCGGCGGCTTCGGCACGGCCGGCCTGCCGAACGAGCTGGTCGGCGCCTTGCTGGCGCAGGGCGCGCGCGATCTGACGATCGTCAACAACAACGCCGGCAACGGCGACACCGGCCTGGCCGCGCTGCTGGCGGCGAAGCGGGTGCAGAAGATCATCTGCTCGTTTCCGCGCCAGGTCGACAGCCATCACTTCGATGCGCTCTACCGCGCCGGCCAGATCGAGCTCGAGCTGGTGCCTCAGGGCAACCTCGCCGAGCGCATCCGCGCCGCCGGCGCCGGCATCGGCGGCTTCTACACCCCCACCGGCTACGGCACCGAGCTGGCCAAGGGCAAGGAGACGCGCGAGATCAACGGCCGCATGTACGTGCTCGAGTCGCCGATCCACGCCGACTACGCCTTCATCAAGGCCGAGGTCGGCGACCGCTGGGGCAACCTCACCTACCGCATGACGGCGCGCAACTTCGGCCCGGTGATGGCGATGGCCGCGAAGACGACGATCGCCACCGTGCACAAGATCGTCGCCCTCGGCGAGCTCGACCCGGAGGCGGTCATCACGCCGGGCATCTTCGTGCAGCGCATCGTCAGGATCGACCGCGTCGCGACCAGCGCCGGCGGCTTCAGCGGCGCGGCGACGTCGAAGGGAGCGGTATGACGGTCAAGAAATGGAGCCGCGTCGAGATGGCGTCACGCGTGGCCGCCGACATTCCCGACGGCGCTGTCGTGAACCTCGGCATCGGCCTGCCGACGCTGGTCGCCAACCACCTGCCGGCAGGGCGCGAAGTGGTGCTGCACAGCGAGAACGGCGTCATCGGCATGGGCCCGGCGCCGGCCGCCGGCGACGAGGACTACGACCTCATCAACGCCGGCAAGCAGCCGGTCACGCTCCTGCCCGGCGGCTCGTTCTTTCACCACGCCGACAGCTTCGCCATGATGCGCGGCGGCCACCTCGACGTCTGCGTACTCGGCGCCTTCCAGGTCTCGGCGACGGGCGATCTCGCCAACTGGCACACCGGCGCGGCCGACGCCATACCCGCGGTCGGCGGCGCCATGGACCTGGCGATCGGCGCGAAGAAGACCTTCGTCATGATGGAGCACGTGACCAAGGGTGGCGAGCTGAAGATCGTCGAGCGATGCACGTATCCGCTTACGGGAGTGGGCTGCGTGGCGCGCATCTATACCGACCTGGCGGTGGTCGACGTGACACCGCAGGGACTGGTCGTTCGCGAGAGCGTTGAAGGGTTGGCCAGAGACGAATTGCAGCGGCTGACCGGCGTGCCGCTGTCCTATGCGAAATGACGAGATCCTTCGCTTCGCTCAGGATGACAACTCAGCCCATGTCATCCTGAGCAAAGCGAAGGATCTCGCGCCGGCGAGAGGAAACACCCCATGAACATGACCCAGGCATATATCTGCGACGCCATCCGCACGCCCTTCGGCCGCTACGGCGGCGCGCTCTCGTCGGTGCGCGCCGACGACCTCGGCGCGATCCCGATCCGGGCGCTGATGGAACGCAACGCCAAGGTCGACTGGGCAGCCGTCGTCGATGTCATCTACGGCTGCGCCAACCAGGCCGGCGAGGACAACCGCAACGTCGCGCATATGTCGTCGCTGCTCGCCGGACTGCCCATCGTCGTGCCGGGCGCGACCATCAATCGCCTCTGCGGCTCCGGCATGGACGCGGTCGGCACGGCGGCGCGCGCCATCAAGAGCGGCGAGGCCGAGCTGATGATCGCCGGCGGCGTCGAGAGCATGAGCCGCGCGCCGTTCGTGATGCCCAAGGCCGAGTCGGCGTTCTCGCGCACGAACGCGGTCTACGACACGACCATCGGCTGGCGCTTCGTCAACAAGCTGATGAAGGAAAAGTACGGCGTCGATTCGATGCCGGAGACGGCGGAAAACGTCGCCACCGACTTCAGGATCGAGCGCGAGGCGCAGGACAGGATGGCGCTCGCCTCGCAGCAGAAGGCCGTGGCGGCGCAAAAGAGCGGCTTCTTCGACGCCGAGATCGTGCCGGTGACGCTGGCGCAGAAGAAGGGCGAGCCGATCGTCGTCTCGAAGGACGAGCATCCGCGCGATACCAGCCTCGAGGCGCTGGCCAAGCTGAAAGGCGTGGTCCGCCCCGACGGCACGGTGACGGCGGGCAACGCCTCGGGCGTCAACGACGGCGCCTGCGCCCTGCTGCTGGCGAGCGAGCGCGCCGCGGCCCGGCACGGGCTCGCGCCGCGGGCCCGCGTCGTCGGCATGGCGACGGCCGGCGTACCGCCGCGCATCATGGGCATCGGCCCGGCGCCGGCGACCAAGAAGGTGCTCGAGCTGACCGGTCTGGCGCTGTCGCAGATCGACGTCATCGAGCTAAACGAGGCCTTCGCCGCGCAAGGGCTCGCTGTGCTGCGCGATCTCGGTCTCGCCGATGACGATGCGCGGGTCAACGCCAACGGCGGCGCGATCGCGCTCGGCCATCCGCTCGGCGCGAGCGGCGCGCGACTGGTGACCACGGCGATCAACCAGCTGCACGCGAAGGGTGGCCGCTACGCCTTGTGCACGATGTGCATCGGCGTCGGCCAGGGCATCGCGATCGTCGTCGAGCGCGTCTAGGCGCCTCGCGACAAGGGTCTTTGAATCGACGAGGATTCGGCGTTTCGGCCTACACCACCGGTATGTGAGTTACCGCATTCTTGGCTCACCCATTCAACGGAGCAGCAGCATGTCGAGAAGCAGCATCCTGGGCGGCGAGCGCGCGCCGCAACAGGCCAAGGGCCGCAGCGCCGAGACGCTCGGCCCCGGCGACACCTCCGACAGCGGCAGCGACATCCAGGGTGCGACGCGCCTGAAGACCGACGCCGAAGAAGGCGAGCTCGGCGGTGCGACGCCGATCGACATCGACAGCGACAGCGACTCGATGGGCACCGGCGAGCGCAAATCCGCAGTGCCCGACGGCGCGCGCGACGGCGCCGACATCGGCCCCGACCGCATCGCCAGTTCCAAGGATGCGCTCGACTCGGCCGTGTCGATCGGCGACGACGACGATTCGATCGAGGCGCTCGCCGACGAAGAGCCCGACGAGGACGACGACGGCGACTGAGTTGCCGTCGAAAGGCGAAGCGCGGCGGCGCTAGACGTCGACCAGCCCGGCGCGCAGCGCCTTGGCGACCGCATGGGCGCGCGACTGCGCCTCGAGCTTGGCGATGATCTGGGCGACGTGGAACTTGGCGGTATGCGCCGAGATGCCGAGCGCGCCGCCGATCTCGCGGTTGCCCAGGCCATGGCTCATCTCGACCAGCACCTGTCGTTCGCGCGGCGTCAGCGCGTCGAAGCCGGGCGGCACGCTGCGCCGCTCGCCGACCCGCTCGTAGCGCAAGGCGTCGGCGGCGAAGGCCGGCGTCGTTGCCACCAGGCCGGCCAGCGACGCGTGCGCCGCGCCGGCGATGGTCGCGATCGACGCATCGCGCGGCAGCACCGAGCAGCCGTCGATCAGCCACTCGCCGGTGCGCTCGTCGCCGGCGTCGGCGAGGACGATGACGCGCGGGCCCTCGGCGCCGACCGCCGGTGCACCGGCATCGGCCTCGACGCGCTCGGTGGCGAGGCCGAGATCGATGACCGCGACGGCGGCGCCGCCGAACGACACCGAGTGCAGCGCGGCATAGGTCTCGGCGGCCAGAACGACCGTGATGCCTTCCTGCGCGCCCAGCCCTTTGGCCAGCCCGGCGCGGACCAGCGGCGATCTCGAAGCAATGGCGATCTGCATCATCGGTTCCCTCAGCAGCAGTGGCGCTCGGCCGGCCACTCGCCGACCTCGACCTGGAATTCCTTCGCCGCCCCGCCGCGCAGCACCGACAGCGTCGCGCTCTTGCCGACATGCGCGGCGAGCGCGCTGCGCAAGGCGCGCAGATCGGCGGCGACCTGGCCGGCAGCGCGCACGACGATGTCGCCGATGAGAAGGCCGGCGCGCTCGGCCGGTCCGCCCGGCGCGAGCGACGAGATGAGGAGGCCGGCGCCAGCCGGGCTCGCGCCTTGGCCGGCGGAGGCCGGCAGCGGCACCGGCTGCGCGCCGATGCCGAGCCAGGGCCGTGAGACGTGGCCGTTGGCAAGCAGCGCGGCGACGACGCGCGACACCGTTGACGCCGGCACGACGATGCCGTAGCTGCGCGAGAGCGCTGAGGTGGCGATGCCGATGACGGCGCCGCTCGCGTCTGCCACCGGGGCGCCGGAGAGGCCGTCGTAGACGCCGCCGTCGAGGCGGATCAGGCGGTCGAGGCTGCCGCCGAGCCAGGTCTGCCATTGGCCGGTGGCGCGATTGACCATGCCGGCGCTGGCGATCAGATCGCCTTCGATGCTGCGGCCGACGGCGATCGCGAAGTGGCCGGCGCGAACGCCAGCCGCGTCGCCCGGAACGATCGCTGCCGTTCCGTGCTGGCCGCTGAGGCGAAACACGGCGATGTCGGTCGAGGCGTCGACGCCCACGAGCGCGGCCTCGATGCTCTTGCCGGCGGCGCCGATCAGCGTCACGTTCGCCGGCGGGCGGCGAAACACGTGAGCCGCGGTGACGACGAGGCCGTCCTGCCAGACGACGCCCGAGGCGACGCTGCCGTGCCGGCCGCGCACCGCGACCGTGGCGGCGCCCAGCTGGTCGACGATGGCGGCGATGGCGGCAGAGTGGGCGGCGAGCGGCGCGGTGGCCGCGGTCTGCGTGCGGTTCTCGTTCATGGGAAGGGATCCGTGCTGGCGATGCCGAAAAGTACGCTCGCCGGAGTGACGTCGAATCCGCCGAACGGCCTGCCTCTCGGCGGCAACCCTGCCCAACTGGGGAGGCGCGGCCCGGATTGCAAGGCCGCGGCGGTCCGCGGCGACCGCCTCAGCGCTCGACCGGATCGCGAAAGCGTGGATCGTCGTGCAGCGCCCAGTAGGCAGCATGCAGCCGCTTCGTGATCGGCCCGGGAAAGTCGCCGAGGGCGTGGCCGTCGATTTTGGCGATCGGCAGCACGCCGCCGCCGCTCGAGCTGATGAAGACCTCGTCGGCGCTGGCGAGCTCGGCGGCCGGCACCGGCTCGACGCGCAAGGGGATGCCGAGCGTGCCGCAGAGCTCGATCACGGTCTTGCGCGAGATGCCTTCGAGCACGCCGCGGTCGGGCGTCTTGACGACGCCGTTCTTGACCGTGAAGACGTTGAAGCCCGGCCCTTCGGCGACGTTGCCCTGCGCATCGACGACGCAGCTGGTGTCGGCGCCTCGGTCGTAGGCGTCGAACATCGACATCACGAGGTCGATCCAGTGGTAGTTCTTGACGGTCGGATCGACCGATTCGGGGGCGATGCGGATGCGCCGGCTGACGTGCAGGTCGATGCCCTGCGCCTGCTTTTCCGGCGGCGCGATCCAGGCGAAGGGCAGCGCATAGGCGTAGAAGCGGTTCACCGCCAGGCGCGGGTCGCGTGCGCCGCGCGGCGGCACGCCACGCGTGCAGACCATCGCCACGTAGGCGTCCTCGAGGCCACCGGCCTTGACGCAAGCGTGCAGGATCTTCCGCACCTCGACCCGGCTGTACGGAATCGTCATGCGCATCTTCGACAAGCTGTGGAAGAAGAGGTCGAGGTGATCCTCGAGGCGAAAGAAGGCGCCGTGCCAGGCGCTCACCACGTCGTAGCAGACGTCGGAGCGGGTGAAGCCCCAATCGAACATCGAGACCTTGGCCTCGGAAAGCGGCTTCCAGTCGCCCTCGATGAACACCGAACCGCCTTCGAACTCGCCTCTTTCGACTGCCCGCATCGCTGCTCCTGGTGTTGCTTTTGACGATGCTCGCGCCGCCTGTTGACCATTGGCGCCGCGCCGCCGTCGATCCGTCGCCCCGGTGCTGCGCTGTCCCGACCCGTCGCTACAGTCGCCCTCAATTGCACGGGAAGGAAGAACGATGCTCGAGGCACTGGGTCTTTGCAAATCGTACGGCAGCCGCGCCGTCGTCTCCGACCTTTCGCTCTCGGTGCGCGCCGGCGAGATCGTCGGCCTGCTCGGGCCGAACGGCGCCGGCAAGTCGACGACGGTGGCCATGCTCTGCGGCCTGGTCGCCGCCGACCGCGGCCAGGTCTTCGTCGGCGAGAGTGCGTCGCGCCAGCCGCTCACCGAGAACAGCCGCGGTGCCAAGCGGCGCATCGGCGTCGTGCCGCAGGAGCTCTCGATCTACGAGAACCTGGGCGCCGCCGCAAACCTCGAGCTGTTCGGCGCGCTCTACGGCCTCTCGGGCCCGCTGCTGAAAGAGCGCGTCGACGCGGCGCTCGCGCTGGTCGGCCTGGCCGACCGGGCCAAGGACAAACCGTCGACGTTCAGCGGCGGCATGAAGCGGCGCCTCAACATCGCCGCGGCGCTGGTGCACGACCCCGACATCCTGATCTTCGACGAGCCGACCGTCGGCGTCGATCCGCAAAGCCGCAACGCCATCTTCGACAACCTCGAAGAACTGCGCCGGCGCGGCAAGGCGCTGCTTTACACCACGCACTACATGGAAGAAGCCGAGCGCCTGTGCGACCGCATCGTCATCGTCGACCACGGCAAGGTCGTGGCCAGCGACACGCTCGCCGGCATCGAGCGGCTGCTGCCGGCGACGCAGTCGCTCGAGATCGAGGTCGATGGCCCGGTCGACCTGCAGGCGCTGGCCGCGCTGCCGGGCATCGACAAGCCGACCCAGGAAGGCGCGATGCTGCGCGCCGGGGTCGCCGACCTGGCGCGCGACACGCCGGCGCTGCTGACAGCACTCGCTGTGAGCGGACGCCGGGTCACGCGCGTCGCCTCGGCGCGGGCCAACCTCGAAGACGTCTTCCTTTCGCTGACCGGCCGCCAACTGAGGGACTGACGCCATGACCACCGCGAACACCCTGACCGCCCTGCGCGCCCTGATCCGCAAGGACCTGGTCCTCTATTTCTCGAACCGGCGCGCCCTTGTCATGTCGATCGCCGCGCCGATCGTCATCGCCGCCTTCTTCGGCTCGCTGTTCGGCTCGGGCAGCGACAAGCCCTCGAAGGTGCCGATCGCCTTCGTCGACAACGACGGCAGCGCTCTCTCGCACGCCCTCGCCGCATCGCTGAAAGGCGACACCAGCTTCGAGGTGAAGGAACTCGCCGAGCCGGCCGCCATCGACGCGGCGCGCCAGGGCAAGGTGCGCGCCGCCATCGTGCTGCCCGCCGGCTTCGGTGCCGCGCTGCCGGCCGCACTGCTCGGCGGCGGACCGAAGCCCTCGGTCGCCGTGCACTACGACCCGTCGCAGGCGACCGCGCTGCCGCTGGTGCGCGGCCTGCTGACGCAGCACGTCGTCAAGGCGCTCGGCGAAAGCATGGGCGGCGCGCCGGGGGCAGGCGGCGCCGCCAAGGCTGCGTTCACCTTGCCCTACGACACCCAGACCTTGGCCACCACCGCGAGCGCCGACCGTCCCTACAACGGCTACGCACACTCGTTCGCCGGCATGGGCGTGCAGTTCATCCTTTTCATGGGCATCGAGGTCGGCGTCGGCGTGCTGCTGGCGCGCCGTCTCGGCCTGTGGAAGCGGCTGCGCGCGGCGCCGCTCTCGCGCACGCTGCTGCTCGGCAGCCACATCCTGAGCGGCGCGATCACGGCCTTGATCCTGCTCGCCATCATCTACGCGGCGGCGATCGCCGTCTTTCATGTGAGCATCGACGGCAGCGTCACCGGCTTCGTCGGCATCGCCGTCGCCTTCGCCCTGCTCACGTCGAGCTTCGGCCTGCTCATCGCGGCGATCGGCAAGACGCCGGAGGCGACGCGCGGCCTCGCCATCTTCGCGACGCTCGTCATGGTCATGCTCGGCGGCGCCTGGGTGCCGTCGTTCGTCTTCCCGCAGTGGCTGCAGACGGCCTCGCTCGTCATCCCGACGCGCTGGGCCGTCGACGGGCTCGACGCCATGACCTAGCGCGGCCTCGGCTTCGACGCGGCGATCGCGCCGATCGGCGCCCTGCTGTTCTTCAGCGCCCTGTTCGCGGCGATCGCGATATGGCGCTTCGACTGGGAAGAGCCGCGTTAGGACGCATCCGTTTGCCGCCAGCCGCGGGCGCGGGGCGGCCCCTCCGCTCATGTCCCCCACCGAGCACCAAGCGAGCTTGGCGCTCGGCTTCTCGTTTACTTCGCTGCGGGGGCCGCCCCACGCCCGCGG
>JANXWR010000228.1 GCA_025351025.1 Burkholderiales bacterium
GTCGACACGTCGAGCCCCGAGACGATCTCGTCGGCGACGACCAGCGCCGGGGCCAGCGCGATGGCGCGGGCAATGCCGACGCGCTGGCGCTGACCGCCCGACAGCTCGTGCGGATAGCGGCCGGCGAGGTCGGCACCGAGCTGCACCCGCTCGAGCAGCTCGGCGACTTGCACGCTGCCCGCGGCGCGGCCGGCGACCTGCAGCGGCTGGGCGACGATCGCGCCGACGCGCCGGCGCGGATTCAGCGACGACAGCGGATCCTGGAAGATCATCTGCATGCGCTGGCGCAATGGCGCGATCTGCGTCTCGCCGGCATGGGTGATGTCGATGCCGTCGAAGACGATGCGCCCGGCCTGCGGCTCGTGCAGGCGCAACACGGTGCGGGCCAGCGTCGACTTGCCCGACCCCGATTCACCGACCAGGGCGACGCACTCGCCGGCCGCCACCTCGAGGTCGATCCCGTGCAGGATCGCGCGCAGCGGCGCGCGACCAAAAGTCGGCTTGTTGGCCAGGTCGGCCAGAGCGAGGCTGACGTGCTCGATTGCGAGCAATGGCTCAGGCATGCTGCCGCCTCAGCCATTGCAGGTCATAGGCTCGCGCCTCGGCGAGGAGTGCCTCGGTCACTGGCGGCGCGATCGGCTGCAAGGCTGCGGCGGGCCGATCGTGGCGCGGCGTCGCGGCGAACAGCGCGCGGGTGTAGTCGGTGCGCGGTGCTTCGAAAATCGCGTTGACGGTGCCGTCCTCGACGATGCGCCCGGAATGAATGACGCTGACCCGGTCGCACAGCTTGGCCACCAGGCCGAGGTTGTGGGTGATGAAGAGCACCGCCGCGCCTTCGTCGCGCTGCAGCGCGCGCAGCAGGCGCAGGATTTCGCGCTGCACGGTCACGTCGAGCGCGGTGGTCGGCTCGTCGGCGACGATCAGCTTTGGCCGGCAGGCGAAGGCGATGGCGATGAGCACGCGCTGGCGCATGCCGCCGGAGAGCTCGTGCGGATACTGGTCGAGCACCTGTGTCGGATCGCGGATCTGCACCGCGGCGAGCAGCTGCGCCGCTCGCTCGCGCGCCTGCGCTGCGTCGAGGCCGAGATGCAGGCGCAGCACGTCGCCGGTCTGGCGCCCGATCGTGTAGGCCGGATTGAGCGCGCTTTGCGGATCCTGCGGGATCAACGTGATATCGCTGCCGAGGTGTTTTCGGCGCAGCGTCTCGGGCAGGCCGAGCCAGTCGTGGCCGAGCAGGCGAACGCTGCCGTCGAAGACCCGAACGCTCGCCGGCAGGATGCCGAGCACGGCGCGTCCGACCATGCTCTTGCCGGCCCCCGATTCGCCGACCAGCGCGTGCACCTCACCGGCCCCGATGCTCAGATCGACGCCGCGCAGAAGCAGCCGCGGCGCTGTGCCGCGCCGCGCCGGCAGTCCGACGTGCAGGCGCTCGATGCTCAGGACCGGTTCGGCGGTCATCGCCTCACCTGCGCAGGACGGGATCGAGCGACTCGCGCAGGCCGTCGCCCAGCGCGTTGAAGCCGAGCACCGTGACGACGATCGCCGCGATCGGCAGACCGAGCAGCCAGGGCGTCTGATGCACGTAGAGCCGGCCTTCCTGGATCAGGCCGCCCCAGGTCGGCGTGTCGCTCGACAGCGACAGGCCGACGAACGACAAGATCGCTTCGACGACGACGGCGATTCCCATCTCGAGCGTGAACAGAGTGAGCAACAGCGGCGCGATGTTGGGCAAAACCTCGCGCATCAGCGCATGCATGCGCGAAAGGCCGATCACCCGCGCCGAGGTGACGTAGTCGAGCCGGGCCTGAGCCTGCGTCTCGGCGCGAACGACGCGGCAAAAGCGGGTCCAGTCGATGATCGCGATGGCCAGGACAACGGCGGTCAGCCCGGTGCCCATGACCGCGACCAGCACGATGGCGAGCAGCACCGCCGGAAACGACATCCAAACATCGACCGCGCGCGAGATCAGCGCGTCGGCGATGCCGCCGTAGAAGCCGGCGAGAAGGCCGAGCAGCGTGCCGGCGAGGCCGGCGAGCGATGCGCCGGCAAGCGCCACGATCAGTGCCGGCCGGGCGCCGTAGATCAGGCGCGAGACGATGTCCCGCCCGAGCGTGTCGGTGCCGAACGGATGGCTCCATGCGCCGTCCGTCGCCCAGGCCGATGGCAACGACGCGGCGAGGAGATCCTGCTCGAGCGGATCGTGCGGTGCCAGCCAGGGCGCGGCGAGCGCGACGATAACCAGCATGGCGAGGACCGCCAGCCCGATCCAGGCCCGGGCCGTCAGACGCGGCGCGCGAAGCATCGCGGCGCCCTTCAATGGCCGCGCAGCCTCGGGTTGAGCGAGCTGTTCAAGGCATCGACGAGCAGATTCACGGCGATGAAGATCAGCGCGAACGTGAGCACGATGCCCTGGATCAAGGGCAGGTCGCGGCTGGTCACCGCGTCGATCGCCATGTTGCCGAGGCCCGGAAGCCCGAACAGCTTTTCGATCAGCACGGTGCCGCCGATCAGGAAGGTGAATTGCACGCCGGCCAGCGTGAGCGCTGGCGAGAGGGCATTGCGCAAGGCTTCGCGCCACAGCACCCGCCACGGGCTGAAGCCCTTGACGCGCGCGACGAGGATGTAGTCCTGCGCCAGCACTTCGGTCAGGCTGGCCTTGAGCACGCGCGCGACCATCGCCGCCAGCGGCAGCGCCAGCGCTGCCGCGGGCAGCAACAGGTGCCACAGTACCGAAGCGAAGACATCGAGGCGACCGCGCAGCAGGCTCTCACCGATCACGAAGCCGCTCGTCGCCTCGAAGCGCAAGTCGGAATCCATCAGGCCGAAAACGGGCAGCAGCGGCAGCAGAACGCCGAACAGCAGAATGCCGAGCAGCCCCCAGAGGAAATCGGGGATCGCTGTGATCGCGCCGGTCGCTGCGTCGACCGAACGCTCGATCCAGCGATCGCGCCAATGCGTGGCCGCCAGCGCCGCGCCGACGCCCATGGCCAGCGCCAGCAGCGTCGCGATCGTCGACAGCTCGAGTGTCAGCGGAAGACGCTGCGCGATCAGCTCGGCCACCGATTGCTTGCGCGAAATCGACACGCCGAAGTCGCCGCCGGCGAGGTCGCTCAGGTAGTAGACGAACTGGGTCGCGATGTCGTGGTCCAGCCCGTAGAGCGAGCGCAGGGTCGCGATGTCCTGCGCGGTCGCGCCGGGGCCGATCATCATCGAGATCGGATCGCCCGGCACCACCCGCATCAGGACGAAGACGACGAGGGCGACGCCGAACAGCGTCGGCACCACCAGCAGCAGCCGGCGCAGCAGAACCAGAGAACCCATCGTCGCTGCCCGGGGCGCGTCAGCATCGGGCGCGACGTCGCGCGGCGGGCGAAACCGGACCGGCGCTCAGTGGCCCGGTGCCCACAGTCGCGTCTTGGCGCCTTTCTCGTAAGCCATGCCTTTGGGGTAGCTGATCAGCTCGATCTGCATGCCCCAGGGCGCGAGCACGTAGGTGATGCTTTGGCCCGCGGCCGGACCTTCCTTGATCGGAAACGGACCCATGAAGGTCTTCAGGCCATCGGCTTTGGCCTTGTCGACGGCGGCCTTGATGTCCTTGACGTAGAAGGCGATGTGATGGCCGCCGTAGTCGCTGTTCTTCGGCTCCTCGGTCCGCTGCTCGGGCGCGCTGTACTGGAACAGCTCGATGTTCGAGCCCTGGCCGCAACGCATCATGACGATCTGCTTGATGACCGCGCGCGGATCGACGTTGACGAGATCCTGCATGAACGTTCCCTTGTCGTCCATAAAGGGGCCGAAGCGGAACGCCTCCTGGCAGCCGACCACGTCGTGGAGGAACGCGACCGCCTGCTCGACGTCGGGCACGGTGACGCCGATGTGATCGATGCCGCGCACGCCCGAGATCGTCCTGTCGCCGGCCCAGGCGCAGGCGCCGTGCATGGCGAGGACGGTGCAGGCCGCTGACGACAGGAATTTTTTCATGGTCACGCCTTCTTGAACATCTGCGGCATGACGAAGCCGGCCGCGTGGGGTTTGAACGAGAGGCTCTTCTTGTAGATCACCGCCTGCACCTGCTGGTACAGCGGCAGCACGAGGGAGTTCTCGGCGATGTAGCGATCGACTTTCTTCCAGCCGGCGATGCGCTTGGCTTCGTCCTTCTCGCCCCAGAGCGGGCCGATCATCGCGTCGACCTCCTTGCTCTTCCAGGCCGAATGCGGGCTCATGCTGAACATCGCGAAGCCGGTCGAATCGTTCGGGTCGCCGATCGAGTCGCCCCAGTCGTAGTAGGCCATCGGCGCGAGTTTGCCGCTCATGCGCAGCTCGAAGTGCTTGGCGATGTCGTAGACCTCGATTTCGGCGTCGATGCCGACCTTGCGCCACATGCCGACGATCGCCTGCACCGTCTCGTAGTCTTTCGGCAGGTAGCCGCGCGTCGTCTGCACCTTGAACTTGACCGGCTTGGCGACGCTGTAGCCCGACTTGGCCAGCAGCGTCTTCGCCAGCTCGGGGTCGTACTTGACCTTGATCGTCGGATCGAATGCAGCGTAGCCCGGCACCTGCAGGCTGTGGATGACGACGCCATAGCCGCGCAGCAGGCGTTTGACGATGGCCTCCTTGTCGACCGCGTGCACCGCAGCCATGCGCACGTTGGCGTCGGTCATCGGCTCGATGCTCGAGATGAACATCATCGCGATGTCGGAGATCGGCGCCGCCGAGCCGGCCAGGCCGGGCTTGGCCTTGAGCCGGTCGTACTCCTCGAACGGAATGCCGAGCGTGACGTCGGACTTGCCGCTTTCGATCTCGGCGACACGCGCGCTCGGGTCGGTGACGAACTTGATCGTGACGTTCTTGAACGCCGGCTTCGGCCCCCAGTACTTGTCGAATGCCTTCAGCTTGACGAACGAGCCGGCGACGAACTCCTCGACAACGTAGGGGCCGGAGCCGATCGGCTGCTTTTCGAAGCCGGCCGCGCCGACTTTCTCGTAGTGATGCTGGGGAATCGCGTAGCCGGTCAGGAACGCCATCCACTTGAACAGGTCGGCGACATACTGCTTCACGTCGCCGCTGATCTTGTTGCCGTCGGCCTTCAGATTCGTGATGCTCGACCAGATGATCGCGCCGACCGGATTGCCGGTCTTCGGGTCGGCGGCGCGATTCAGGTTCCAGACGATGTCCTGGGCCGTGACCGGCTGGCCGTCGTGCCAGACGGCGCCAGCGCGCACTTCCATCTCGACTTTGCTCTTGTCGGCATTCCAGCCCCACTTGGTCAGCAAGCCAGGCTTGAACGACGCATCGGCGTTCTGGTCGATGTACTGGTCGAACACGCTCTTCCACAGCGCCTGCAACGTCGGGTTGACCGACGAAGGCCCACTGGTCGGATCCCAGCTCGGCAGCGCGACGTTGAACGCGATCGTGAGCGAATCGCCGGCCTGGCCGAATGCGATGGCAGGGAACAACGCAGACAGCGGTCCGGCGGCGGCTGCGGAACCGCTGGTTCCGAGAAACGAGCGACGGGTCAACGGCTTCATTCGCACTCCAGACAGCCGCCGAACCGACGGGTGAAACGTAGTTTACTTGTGAGCAGTTGGAAGTAAAGTAATGCGGACCCCGCCCTCATCTCGAGCGAAAGACGATCCGATGGAACACCTCCCCGTCAGCATCCAGGCCACCGACGGCAGCGGCGCTTTCGGCGCCTATCTCGCCGTGCCGAAGTCGGGCTCAGGCCCCGGTCTCGTGATCGCGCAGGAAATATTCGGCGTCAACAAGACGATGCGCGACGTCGCCGACAACTACGCCGAAGAAGGCTACGTCGTCCTGGTGCCCGATCTGTTCTGGCGCCAGGAGCCTGGGGTGCAGCTCGGCCACACGGACGCCGACATGCAGCGCGCGTTCGGTTTCTACGGCGGCTTCGACGAAGCCAAGGGCGTCGACGACATCCAGACCACGCTCAAGATGTTGCGCAGCTTGCCGCAGTGCAACGGCAGCGCCGGCGTGCTTGGCTTTTGCCTCGGCGGCAAGCTCGCCTACCTGGCCGCCTGCCGTACCGATGCACAGCTGGCCGTGGCTTACTACGGCGTCGGCATCGAGAAGGCAATCGGCGAGATCGACAAGGTCAAGGGCCGGCTCGTGATGCATGTGGCCGGGCTCGACAAGTTCTGCACGCCCGAGGCACAAGCGCAGATCGCGACCGCCGCGCGCGGCCGCCCAAAGGTCGAGCTCTACCTCTATCCGGCCCAGGACCACGCGTTCGCACGCGTCGGCGGCGAGCACTACGACAAGGCCGCGGCGTTGATGGCGGAGCAGCGCACGCTGGCCGCGCTCAAGCGCGAGATCGGCCCCGAGTACGACCTGGCGGCCCTGTGGGACAAGCATTGCGAATACGAGTTCGCGACTCGCGACGTGGCGGCGACGATGGCGACGATGGTGGCCGAGCCGTACGTCAACCACATTCCGACGATGACCGGCGGCGTCGGCGCGAAGATGCTGGCGCGCTTCTATCAGCACCACTTCGTCAACAGCAACCCGCCCGACACCTCGCTGGTGCCGATCTCGCGCACCGTCGGTGCGACCCAGATCGTCGACGAGATGCTGTTCTGTTTCACCCACACCACCGAGATCCCGTGGATGCTGCCGGGTATCGCGCCGACCGGCAAGCGTGTCGAGGTGCCGCTGGTGGCGATCGTCAAGTTCCGCGGCGACAGGCTATACCACGAGCACATCTACTGGGACCAGGCGAGCGTGCTCGTCCAGATCGGTTTGCTCGACCCCGCAAAGGCGCCGATGGTCGGCATAGAGGCAGCCCGAAAACTGCTTGACGAGAACCTGCCGTCGAACACTTTGATGGCGGCCTGGGAAAGCTCGGCGTCGCGCTGAGTCCGCGCGATCCTCGCGCGTCCGTCCGCTTGGGTCGATCGCCAACCGGTCGCCTCAACTCGCCCCTCGCGCGATGGCGATCCCTTCCGCCCCCAAGGGAATCTCTACCAGCAACCTCCACTCCGGCGTCGACCGCTCCGCGAGCTTGGCTTTTCCATAGCTGAGCTTCACGACCGCCGAGCCACTGCCGGGCCGCAGCGTGCGGATGCGCGCATCGCGCACCACGAGCTGAACCGTCTTGAACTTCGCCGTGAGCCCGAGCGAAAAGCGCAGCTCGGGCAGCGCCACGCCGCCGATCGAGCTGTGCAGCACCGGCGAATTGGCGGAGCCGATCTCCACGTCGTGCAGCGTGACGATGGTGTCCTGCCCGGGAAGATGCGTGGCCGCGTCGGCGCAATCGCGCACCTGCTTGAACGCCAGCCATGCATCCGCGAGCAGCTCGAACACGTCGGTCTCCAGCACCTCGTTGAGCTGCTTGGCGCCGGCCTCGGCGACAAAGCCCACCAGCGTGGGCGGCGCCGCGCCTTCGGGCTGCTCCTTCGCCCTTTCGACGGCGCCGCGCGCGACGAGCGCACCGCTGAACTCGAGCAGGGTGCGCAAGCTGACGCCGCTCATGATGTCGACTCCTCATCGTTATGTTGCGCGGCCCACGCGCGACCGCGCACGAGCTCGGCGCGCAGCCCGATCTCGGGAACTTGCGGCCCGCCGGCCCGCGCCTCGATCCGCCGCACGTTGAACTCCATGGCCGGGCTGAACTGCACGGCAGCGTCTTGTGGCGTGGGACGCGGAAGCTTGTGCTGCCGCCACCTGTAGAACCCCGCGCCGCCGACCAGGAGCAAGGTCGCAAAGCCGGCTGCCCAGGCCCGCCATGGTGTCAAGGGCACCAGCGTCAACGAGACCGTGCCGCCGCGCTTGACCCGCTCGCCAGCCTTCGGCAGGGAAGCATCGACGATCCTCGTGCCGGCTTCGTCGCCGTTCGGCGGGGTGGCGTTCAGGTCGCCGGCGCGCTGCGACGCGGCGCGCGCGTCGGCGTGCGTCATGCCGTGCAGCGGCGGCACCATGACGATCGAGCCGTCGGAGACGGTGAGCTTCACCGTCGAGCGCGCGGCGACACGCGTGTCGGCGTGCGGAAATTGCTCGAGCACCTCGCCCTCGGCGGGCTCGCTCGCGACCCTGTCCACGTGAACGACGAACGATCGGAGGGAGGCCTGCGCCTCGCTGAGCTGGTGGCCGACGACACCCGGCATGTTCAGGCCCGCAGACACGTGCAACGTGACCACGGTCCCTGGCCTGACCTCGCTCCTGGCCAGTGGATGCTGCGTCATGACCGTGCCGAGCGGCGCGGCCGACGTGTCCTCGACCTTGGCGATACCCAGGCCGGCCTGATCGAGCCGCTGCTGCGCCTCCGCCAGCGGACGCTTGTCAAGAGCGGGCACCTCGACGAGCGAGCCGTCCGATACCGTCAGCACGACGTCGCTGCCGGGAATGGCCTGCGTGTCGCCCAGAGGGAACTGATCAAGCACTTCTCCGGCCGGACGCGCGCTTTCCTTTTGCCTCGGCGGCTTGACGACAAAGCGCGCCAGCATCGACCTGGCGTCGCCGAGCTTGCGGTGGACCACGTTGGGCACACTGACCGTGGTCGCCAGCGCGATCGACACCCGCACCGTGCTGCCGCGCGCCACGTCGGCCTTGGCTGCAGGATGCTGGTCGTAGACGCGGCCGACCGCGGCGGCGTCGGAGGGCTGCTCGCGCACATCCATGCGCAGGCTCGATGCCTGCAGGCGCTGCGCCGCCGCATCGCGCGTGAGATCGCGCAGCGGTGGCACGGGCACCAGCGAGCCGTCGGACAGCACGAAGCTCGCCCAGCACAGATTGCCGTCGAGCTGTTCGGCCGACTGGGCGATGACGGCGCCGGCCGCCGCGCTCGACGGCGATCGTTTCGTCACCCGCGGGCGAAAGCCTTTGGGCAACGCCTCGACGGCCTGGGCATAGGTCATCTCCTTGGCCGCGAAATCGGGCAGCGCTGCGCACTGAAAGAAGGGGCGCGCGCCATTGGCCTTCGCTCCCGCTGCCGCTGCGGCGGTTCCCTCCACGGCTGGCGTGATCCGCGCCTTCTTCGCGGCGGCCGTCGCACCGTCGTCCACACACCTGCCCGTCTGCCGCGCCGCCGCCTGGTCCGACTCGGGCAACCGGCTGCACGGCACCGGTTGCCCGAGCGCGCCGAGCCGAATCGTCAACGCGGCAAGGCACAGGAACCGGCGCACCTCAATCTCCAGCCGTCGACCGTCTTTTTCCGCGCGCCTCGGCAATGCATTCCAGCAGCACCTTCTGATCGCCGATCTGGTTGGCGAGCAGGAGCACGAGTCGCGCATCGAGATCGTTGCTCTCGGCGTCGCTCAGACCTTCGTGGGCGGCGACCCAGGCTTCGTAGAAGCCGTCGGGATCGGGGATGTGAGCGTCGGTCTTCATAGCGCGAGGGCCGAGCGCAATGCGGCCCCGACGGCGGCAGGCGTCGCTTCCGGCAGGGTCGCGGCGACGTAGGCGTCGGGTCGAACGAGGACTACCGCGCCCGCCGCAGCGCCAAGATGCGTCGCCAACGGGCTGGCCGCATCGACGCGGCGAAAGTCGACGGGAAACAGCGCTGCCAGCTCGTCGAGCTGGGCCAGCTTTGCCGCGTCGGCGCCGACCGCCAGGCCGAGAAAGCGCGTCTCGCCGGGCAAGAAGCAATGCACCAGCGTCGTACCGTCGAAGGCGACGTTCTGCACCGGGCGCGCGCCGTCTTTGGCCCACGGCGAAGGCGGATAGACGTTGGCCTGCGCCATGCGGCCGGTGTTGGCCAGACGCCGTGCGAACTCGTGGCGACGCGCCAAGCTGCACACGGCGCGTCGGATGCGATGCTCGGCGGCGCTCTGCGGCGCCAGGAAGCGCGAGGTGCGCTTGGTCACGGTCAGGTTCTCGGCGGCGGCCGCGTAGCGCTCGTCATGGTAGCTGTCGATCAGCCCTTCGCCGGCCTCGCCCTGCAGCACCAGGGCGAGCTTCCAGCCCAGGTTGCCGGCGTCCTGGATGCCGTTGTTGCCGCCACGCGCGCCGAACGGCGAGACGACGTGGGCGCAGTCGCCGATGAAGATCATGCGGCCGACGCGAAAGGTCTCGAGCAGGTGGTCGCGGTACTGGTACGGCCCGATCCAGACGAACTCGAACTCGACGCCCGGGCCGAGCTGTTCGCGCAGGCGGGCGCCGGCAATCTCGGGCCGGCTGATCGACTCGGGGTCGCAGTCCTCGGCCATCTGGTAGTCGAGCCGCCACACGTCGTCGGCCATCAGGTGCTGCCAGACGGCGCGGCCCTCGTTGAAAGGGGCGTCGACCCAGGTCCAGCGCTCGGCCGGCAGAGGCGTTTCGAACTTGACGTCGCTGATGCACCAGCGGTCGGTGCTGCGCGAAGGATTCACTTCGAGGCCAAGCGCGTTGCGGATGCGGCTGTTGGCGCCGGTCGCGTCGATGAGCCAGTCGGCATCGAGCGAATAGATGCCGGCCGGCGTCTCGACCTCGACGACGACGGCGTCGGCTTCGTCCTCGACGGTCAGCACCTTGCTCTTCCAGCGCAGGTCGGTACCGCCGAGCTCGACGATGCGGTCGACGAGAAACCACTCGAGGTAGAACTGCTGCAGGTTGATGAAGGGCGGCTGCTCGGAGAAGCTTTCATCCTTCAGATTGAAGGCATAGAGCTCGTCGCCGCCCGAGAAGGTGCGGCCCACCGACCAGGTGATGCCCTTTTCGCGGATGCGCTCGTAGATGCCGAGCCGGGCGAAGATCTCGAGGCTCTTCTGCGCATAGCAGATGCCGCGCGACGAGGCGCCCTTGACGCCGACCGTGTCGTCTTCGTCGAGCACGACGGCGCGAATGCCACGCAGGGCCAGGTCGCAGGCCAGCGTGAGCCCGGCCAGACCGCCGCCGGCGATGACCACGGGATAGCGGATGCGCTCGCCGGCGCCGAGGTCCGGCGGCGCGACGAAGGGCCATTGCGGCAGCATGTAGGCGGGCGCGAACTTCCACGTTTCGGAGCGGTCCATGGCCGGACGTTATAGCGCGTCGGCGGGCGGGGCCAGGCGATGGCGCGGTCCTGCTCGCCCGCCCGGGCTCAGGCGTCCATCGCCCCGAAGTTGGAGAGGTTGGCGGCGGCGTCGCGCCGCACGGCGTCGGCCTCGTCGAGGCGCGCGCGCTTCTCGATCGTCCACGACGCGACCGCGGCATGCGCCTCGCTCGCGTGCGCCGCCATCGTCTCGGCGCTCGCCGTCGGCACGGTCAGCTCGAGACGAATACCGTTCGGGTCGAAGAAGTAGATCGACTCGATGACGTGGTGGTCGGTGATGCCGAGCACCTCGACGCCGGCCGCCTCGAGGCGCGCCTTCGCCTCGGCCAGCGCCTGCCCGGTGTCGACGCGCAGCGCGATGTGGTTGACCCACGACGGCGTGTTCGGCGACGGCTCGGCGGCAACGTCGTCGCCGAGATCGAAGAAGGCGAGGTGCGAGCCGTCGGCCATGCGAAAGAAGATGTGTACGTAGGGGCAATGCTCGCCGGTGCTCGGCACGACGTCGGAGCGGATCACATGCACCAGCGGCAGGCCGAGGATGTCTTCGTAGAAGGCGCGCGTTTCCTCGCAATCGCGGCAGCGATAGGCGTAGTGGTGCAGGCCGCGGATAGGAACGAAGGGCGTGGGCATGGTGTTCGGCGCCAGCCGGGAGCTGGCCTCGATCGCGAATCTACTCGCTTCCGAATGCGCCGCCGCAGGCTCCGGCCCATTTCCTTGCCACCATCGCTGCCCGGCCTCTGTGCGACAGCGCACAGACGCATCGGCGCCGCGCGTGTGCAATCGAACCATGAATCCGCCGCCACGGTGGCGCCGGCTCGCCTTCGGGTTGGTGCTCGGGCAGCTGGGCGCGTCCCTGCTGCTGCTGAGCTGCATCGCCCGGCCTCTCGCGCTCCTGCTGCCGCGCGCCGCGGCTGCTCGCGTCGGGCGGGCCGGCATCTCCTTCATCTACCGCTGCGGTTGGGCCAGCGCCCGGCGGCTCGGCCTCCTGCACATCGACGCCGACGCCCTCGACGCCTTGCGCGGCGAACCGGGCGGACTCATCGTCGCCGCGAACCATCCGACGATGCTCGACGCCATGCTCATCGTCGCCCGCGTGCCGCGCAGCGTCTGCGTCATGCGGGCGGACCTGATGCGCAACCTCTTCCTCGGGCCCGGCGCGCGCCTGGCGGGCTACATCGGCAACGACAGCGGCCGCAGCATGGTGCGCGACAGCGTCGCCGCGTTGCGCGAGGGTCATGTGCTCGTCCTCTTTCCAGAGGGAACGCGCACGTCGGCGCCGCCGGTCAACGCGTTCAAGCCGGGCATCACGCTCATCGCCAGGATGGCGCAGGTGCCGATCCAGACCGTGCTGATCTACAGCGACTCGCCCTTTCTTCGCAAAGGCTGGCCGCTGTTGCGTGCGCCGATCCGGGCGATCCGCATCCGCGTCACGCTGGGCAAGCGATTCCCCGCGAGCGACGATCGACGCGCCGCGCTGGGGCAGATCGAGGCCTACTTCGCCGGCGAGCTCGGCACCGGCGCGGACGGGCTCTCGCCCCAGGTCCCCAGGGCATTGCCTTCGCCGGCGCGTGGAAGGGCAGCGCCTCCGCCGGCGCCGGAACGGGCGCACGGCTGAGCTCGACCGGTCAGCGCCGAGCAGGACCGAGCAGGCCGACGCAGCCCTAAAAGGAATTCGACGGCGTCTGCGGGTTGCCGGCGACGAGCAGCGACGGCATTCCGTACCGACATGATGCACACGGTCAATGCCGTGGCCGCGGCGCGGCCGTTCCTCGAGAAGTACGCGCACGCCTCGATCGTGTTGATCTCGAGCGTCTCGGGCTTCGAAGTCGACTTCGCCGCCGGCTCCTACGGGGCGATGAAGGCTGCGTTGATCCATTACGCCAAGGGTCTGAGCCGGCAGCTCGTCGGCAAGGGCATCCGCGTCAACTGCGTGTCGCCGGGCAACACCTACTTCGACGGCGGCATCTGGCAGAACATCGAAAAAGGCATGCCGACCTGTACGCCTCGACGCTCAAGGCCAATCCGACCGGCAGGTTCGGCACGCCTGCCGAGGTCGCCAACGGCGTCGTCTTCCTGTCGAGCCCGGCGGCAAGCCGCATCTCGGGCACGAACCTGGTGATCGACGGCGCCCTCACCGTCGCGGTCTAGGAGACCCACGAACATGAGCGATCTCACGCACCGCCACACGATCCACCGCGACCATATCCATCACGGCTGGAACAACGCGTTTGCGCCGGTGCTGAAGATCGCGCCGGGCGAAAGCGTGGAGTTCGAGACGCTCGATGCCTCCTCGGGTCAGCTGACGAAGACCTCGACCGCCGCCGACCTGGAAAAGCTCGACCTCGGCCGCGTCAATCCGGTCACGGGCTCGGTCTGGATCGACGGTGCGATGCCGGGCGACGCGCTCAAAGTGACGATCCTGTCGCTGCGCCCTTCGGGCTGGGGCTGGGCCGGCAACATCCCCGGTTTCGGCCTGCTCACCGACCAGTTTTCGAACGCGCGTCTGCACCACTGGAACTACGACCCCGGGCTGAAGCCGGCGATGTTCGGACCGGGCGGGCGCGTGCCGCTGCGCCCGTTCACCGGGACGATCGGCGTCGCGCCAGGCGCGCCGGGCCTGCACAGCATCATTCCGCCGCGCAACGTCGGCGGCAACATGGACGCGCGCGACATCGCCGAAGGCGTCGAACTCTACCTGCCGGTCGAGGTCGAGGGGGCGCTGTTCTCGGTGGGCGACACGCACGCGGCTCAGGGCGACGGCGAGGTCTGCGGCACCGCCAACGAAAGCCCGATCGACGTGGCGCTCAAGTTCGAGCCGGTCAAGGGCGCGAACCTCCGCTCGCCGCGCTACGTCACGCCCGGCCCGGTCACCGATCACTTCGACAAGAAGGGCTACGAGGTCACCACCGACATCGGCCCCGACCTGATGGCCGGCGCGCGCATGGCCGTCTCCGAGATGGTCGAGCTACTCAGCAAGCGCTACGGCTACGAGCCGATCGACGCCTACATGCTGTGCAGCGCCTGCGCCGACCTGCGCATCAGCTCGATCGTCGACGTGCCGAACTGGGTCGTCTCGTTCTACTTTCCGCGCGTCGTGCTCGAATAGCGATGAGCACGCCATGAAAACGATGCCCCTCGTTCTTGCCGGCGCCGCATTGGCGCTCGGCCTTTGCATTCCGGGCCATGCCCGGGTCACGCCCATCGTCGTCGACGAGATACGACCGATGGCGGCGCCCGCCGGCAGCGGCCCGGGCGCGATCGCCTACGAACAGGTGGCAGGACGGGCGTTCGGCGAGCTCGATCCGCGCCTGCCGGTCAACGCGATTATCCAGGACATCGATCTCGCCAAGGGTGCCGACGGCAAGGTTCGCTACGTCGCGTCGTTCGTGATCTTCAAGCCGGTCGACATGGCCAAGGCCAGCGGCCTGATGTGGCACGACGTGCCCAATCGCGGACGCGTGTTCGCCTTCGCGCCACAGGAGCGCGCGTTCGGCGACATCGACTTGGCCAGCGCATGGCAAGGCGACAACAGCGGCGCGACCGCGGTACGGCCGACCGCCAGCGTCAACGGCATGCAGTTCCTCGATCTGCCGGTGGCGCGCCGAGCGGACGGCGCGCCAGTGACGGGCGAGGTGCTCGCGCGGATCGTCAACCGTTCCGGCAAGGCCTCGCAACCCTTGCTGGTTCAGACCAACCCCGTGCCCTACAAGCTCGCGAGCCTGGACACGCAAGCATCCCGGCTGGTGTCGCGTAGCGGCGAGAACCAGCGCGGCGAGGTCGCGGGAGAGGTCGCGATCCCGGCCACCGACTGGTCGTGGGGACGTTGCGCCGCCGAGCATCCGTTTCCCGGCACACCCGATCCGACCCAGATCTGCCTGAAGAACGGCTTCGACCCCGCTCGCCTCTATCAAGTCGTGTTCACGGCGGCCGATTTCACCAGGGTCAGATCTGCGACTACGTCGGCGGCATGATTCCTTTACCGGCGACGAGCGCAAGGCCAACAGCGACCCGCGCCCGTCCCTGAGCGAGCGCTACGGTTCGCACGACGGCTATGTCGGCGCCGTCGCCAACGCCGCCGCCGCCTGCGCCGTCGAGCAAGGCTTCCTGCTGCCGGAGGATGCGGCGGCCCTGATCGATGCCGCGAAGGCCAGTGCCGTGCTGCGCTAGCGCGGGCACGGCCTCGTCCCGCATTCCGCGTGGGTAGTGCTCGCGCCGAATGCCACCACCGCAGATGCCGGTGTCGAATTCGCCGCACACTGAAGGCTTATGCACCACCTCGTTGCCCTCCTTCTCGACCACGGCGCCCTGATCATCTTCGCGGTGACGCTGGCGGCGCGCGTCGGTGCGCCGGTGCCGGCCTCGCCGTTGCTCGTGGTCGCGGGCAGCCTCGTTCTGGCCGGGCAGATGTCGATGGCGGCAGCGCTGGGAACCTCGATCGCCGCCAACGTCATCGGCGACGGCGCCTGGTTCATCGCCGGGCGGCGCTACGGCTATCGAGTCATGCGCCAGCTCTGCCGCATCTCGCTCTCGCCGGACTCCTGCGTGCATCAGGGCGAGTCGCTGATCACGCGCTGGGGTGGCGGCTCGCTCATCGCGGCCAAGTTCGTGCCCGGCGTCTCGGTGATCGCGGCGCCGATGGCCGGCGCGCTCGGCATGTCGACCGCCCGCTTCCTGGCCTACGAAATCGTCGCCGCCGTCGTCTGGACGCTCGCCTGCATGGCGCTCGGCATGATCTTCAGCGACCAGATCCAGCAGATCTTCGACGTCATGGCCAGCACCGGCAGCCTGGCGACGGTGGTGCTCGTTCTCGTGCTGGCCGCGCTGCTCGCGGTGCGCTACTGGCAGCGCCGGCGCTTCCTGCGCGAGCTCGACATTCCGCGCATCGGCGTCGACGAGCTGCATGCGCTGATGGAGCGAGGCGAGGCGCCGCTCATCATCGACGTGCGCTCCGACGCGAGCACCCAGGTCGATGCGCGGCGCATCCCGGGCGCGATCTCGGTGCAGTTGCGCGACATGCACGCGCACGGCGCCGACCTCTCGCCCGACCGCGAGATCGTCCTCTACTGCAACTGCCCGAACGAGGTGTCGGCGGCGCGTGGAGCCGCCGTGCTGGCGGCACGCGGCCTGGTGCGCGCCAGGCCTCTCGCGGGTGGGCTCGACGCCTGGGTCGCCTCCGGGCAGCCGACCGAAGCGGTGTCTATCGCGCCGCCGGCGACGCCCGGCGAACGCGAACAGCCGGCCTGAGGCTGGCGGCTCAGACTGCGGCCCAGCGCGCCGCGTTCTGCGCCACCGTCGCGGCGCTCATGCCCGGGCGAAACAAGTCCGAGCCGACACCGAAGCCGGTCGCGCCGGCGGCACGATAGGCGGGCGCGTTGGTCGTCGTGATGCCGCCGACCGGAAATAGCCGCACGGAAGGGTCGAGCACAGCGCGCATCGCCTTCACAGCGGCCGGCGGGATCATCTCGGCCGGAAACAGCTTGAGGCCCGACGCACCCGCGGCGAGCGCGGCGAAGGCCTCACTCGGGGTCGCCACGCCGGGCAGGCAGACCATGCTGAGGCGCACCGCTTCGCGCACGACCGCGGCCTCGAAGTTGGGGGCGACGACGAGCCGGCCGCCGGCCCCGTGCACGTCGCGCACCTGCGCCGCGGTGAGCACCGTGCCGGCGCCGACCAGCGCATCGGCAAAGTTCTGGGCGAAGGCGGCGATGCTCTCGAACGGCTGCGGCGAATTGAGCGGCACCTCGATCAACCGCCAGCCGGCGCCGATGAGCGCCTCGCCGACCGGCACGACCTCGCGCGGCTCGATGCCGCGCAGGATGGCGATCAGCGGCAGCCGCGCCAGCGCCGTGTCGAAGAGGGCTTCGGGATCCATGGTTCAGGCCTCGGGATAGAGTGCGCGGGCGCGCGCATGGATGACGTGCAGGCCGCGCCAGGCCGCCTCGTCGCCGAGCAGCACGCTGGCGACGCCGGCGAGGCCGAGGGCGCGCTCGAAGCGGCGCGCCAGCGCCGGTGCGCCGACGACGACGACCTTCGCGCCGCGCGGCAAGGGACGGCAGCGCAGCTCCTCGCCGATGACCAGCCCCGACAGGTAGCTGACGAGGGCCTCGGCGCTCATGCGGCCGAAGAGCGCCAGCGTACGCACGCTGAACGCCGTCTGCAGCAGGCTGCCGCCGCTCAGCGCGGCGCGCACGCCGCGCTCGAAAGCGGCGTCGTCGTGGGCGACGTCCGCATCGGCAGGAGGCAGCGAGCGCGACAGGATCGAGTGCTTGCGCAGCAGTTCGTAGAACTCGCCGCTCATCACGGTGCAGAGCTCGCGGATGCGACCGCCTTCGACCGTCACCCACTTGCTGTGCGTCCCCGGCAGCACGAACACGCCGGCATCGACGCCGAGCAGATCGAGCGCGCCGAAGACCTGCGTCTCTTCGCCGCGCATCACGTCGGGCACGCCGTCGCGCTCGCACGAGACACCAGGAACGATGGCGATGCGATGGCCGCGCTTCGCGGCATGTGCATCGACCACTTTGAGGGACGCCGCGATCTCGTCGAGCCCGGCCGGGCAGGCGCAATACGGCGCCTCGACCCAACCCTGCTTGCTGCCCACCATGCCGGCCATCAGGCAGTGCGTGCCCGGCTCGTCCATCCAGTCGCCGACCTGCTGCTCGAAGACCTCGCCAAAGCCGCCCGGCGCGATCGTCAGCATGCCGCGCGGGGCGCTGCGCTCGTCGAGCACGGTACCCGCCTCATCGAGCAAGGCAGTGCGCATCGAGGTGCTGCCCCAGTCAATGGCGAGCAGCTTGTTCATCGAGGCCAGGCGGGTGAACGCACGCGGTTCCGATCGGTCGCAGAAGGCCCGCATCTTACTTAGAGAGTGATCGGCGACCCGGGCGTAGCATCGAGGCGATGAGCTACATCGACCGCAATCTGATCGAAGGCGAACGCGTCGTCTATCGCACCCGCCTGCATTGGCTCGTCTTCGCGACTCCGCTCGTCGTCACCATCGTCGTGCTGCTGCCTGCGTCGTGGTTTCTCCTCAACAGCCTCAACTGGCAGGGCTTCGCCTAGCTGCCGCTCGCCCTCGCGCTGATCGTGTTGCTGCCCGCCTTCATCAAGCGCCAGAGTTCCGACTTCGCGGTCACGAACAAACGGGTGATGATGAAGTCGGGCGTCATGACGACGCGCTCGGTCGAGCTGCTGCTCAACAAGATCGAGGCCATCGCCGTCGACCAGAGCCTGCTCGGGCGCATGTTCGGCTACGGCAACATCGTCGTCACCGGCAGCGGCGGCACGCGCGAGGCCTTCTCGCACATCCAGTCGCCGCTCGAATTCCGCCGCGCCGTGCAATCGGTGAGCGACCTGCCGGCGGCCCGCTAGCGCGAAGCTGCGGGCCCGGCGCTGGGTGGAGAATCGCCGGCTTCACAGCCGCACGAGCCTCGCCCATGAACCTGCGCCGCACCCTTCTCCTCGCCGCCGCCTCGCTCCTGCTGCCGTTCGCAGCGCCCGCGCAGGACGCGCTCCGCGTCGTTACCGACGCGACCTTTCCGCCGATGGAGTTCCAGAAAGACGGCAAGCGCACCGGCTTCGACATCGAGCTCACCGAGGCGCTCGCCGCGGCGATGGGCCGAAAGGTCGAATGGATCG
The DNA here is from genome assembly GCA_025351025.1 of Burkholderiales bacterium. Classification (GTDB taxonomy): domain Bacteria; phylum Pseudomonadota; class Gammaproteobacteria; order Burkholderiales; family Burkholderiaceae_C; genus Schlegelella_A. The sequence goes on from JANXWR010000228.1 coordinate 18,602, forward strand.
ACATCGACTTCAAGGGCTTGATCCCGGCCCTGGTCTCGAAGCGCGCCGACCTCGCCATGTCGGCGATCTACATCACCGACGAGCGCAGGAAGGTCGTCGACTTCAGCGACCCCTACTTCGCCGGCGGCCTAGTCGTGCTGACGACCAAGGCCGGCGGCATCAAGTCGCTGAAGGACCTCGACGGCAAGAAGGTGACGGTGCAGGTCGGCACGAAATCGGTCGGCTTCCTGAAAGACAACTACCCCAGGGTCGAGCGCGTCGAGGTCGAGAAGAACCAGGAGATGTTCAACCTGGTCGAGATCGGCCGCGCCGACGCCGCCGTCACCGGCAAGCCTGCGGCGAAGGTCTTCGCCCAGGCCAAGCCGGCCCTCCATGTGCTGCCCGATCAGCTGACGACCGAGGACTACGGCATCGCGATCCGGAAAGACGCGCCCGAGATCCGCGACGCGGTCAATGCCGCGCTGAAGAAGATCAAGGCCGACGGCACTTACGACAAGCTGGTGCAGAAGTGGTTCGAGGCCGGCAAGTGACGGTCTGAGCCGCGCCGTCGATGGTCGAGCTCGACTTCTCGCCGGTCGCCGCCGGCTGGCCCGACCTGATGCGCGGCGCGCTGGCGACGGTCGAGGTCACGTCGGCCTCGCTCGGCCTGGGCTGCGTGCTCGGCCTGGCCGTCGGGCTCGGCCGCCTGGACCCGAAGCGACAGCCGATCTACGCGATCTGCAGCGCCTACGTGCTGTTGATTCGCGGCACGCCGCTTCTGGTGCAGCTGTTCCTGCTCTTCTTCGGCCTGCCGCAGTTCGGCATCGTCCTGCCGGCCTTCGTGTGCGGCGTGCTCGGCCTGGGCCTCTATTCGGGCGCCTACGTGTCCGAAATCGTGCGCGGCGCGATCCAGTCGATCGAGCGCGACCAGACGCTCGCCGCGCAGTCGCTCGGCATGACGCCGCGCCAGGTGATGCGCCACGTCGTGCTGCCGCAGGCGCTCGTGCGCATGATCCCGCCACTTGGCAACGAGTTCATCGCCCTCATCAAGAACTCGGCGCTGGTCTCCTTGCTGACGATCCCCGATCTGATGCACGAAGGCCAGAAGATCATCGCCGTGTCGTACCGCTCGCTCGAGGTCTATCTCGCCGTCGCCGCCGTCTACCTGGTGCTGACCGGCTCGACCTCGTGGCTGCTGCGGCGCGTCGAGCACAAGTTGAGCGCGAGCCGGCGGCTGGCCTGACGCCGCAGCCTCGCCTTGCCGCGGCGGCGTCAGGGCAGGCTGCCCAGGGCGTCGTGCAGCGAGTCGGTCTCCTCGCTGTCTTCAGTGCCCGCCGCGAAAAGCAAGGCCGCGAGGGCCCGTTCACGTGAGGCGACGAGCGCGATGAAGTCATCGGCGCCGTCCATCGCCCGAAAGGTGTCGAACCCGGTCTCCAGAAACCGTTGCAGCTCGGCCAGTCCGGCCGCCCGGGCAGGCGCGCGCATTAAGCGCAGGGTGTTGCGCAGCAAAGGCTTGCGCGTCAGCGCGTCGAGGCTCGCCGCCGCATCCAGGGTCAAGGCGATCTGACGTTCCCGTTCCGGTCGGCGGCCGACCCGCTGCCAGGCGCGGATGTAGTCGATGCCGCCAATCTGCTCGCTCTGGAGCTCCGCGCCCATGGCCGTGTCGAGCACTTCCGACGACGCGTGCAGCTCGGCCAGGGCCGAGACGGTGTCCACGATCTGCTCCGGGAAGAGGCGGACCAGCGCCGGAACCGTGCGCGCGAACTGGGCGTCGCGGCGCGTGAAATCGCTGGGCCCGTAAAGCTCGTCGAGAAAGAAGCGCGATGCCGAACCATAGCGCGCGCTCGCCAGCAGGTCGGCGTAGGTGCGAGAGAAGCGGCGCTGCTGAAACGCCTTCACGGCAACGACCTTTGCGTTCAGCGCCGGGTCGGCCGCACGGCGCTGGCGTTCGGCGTTGACGACCTTCAGATGGTCGAGGATCGCGGCGGCCGAGGCGGGCATGAAAAGGTGCGCATCGAGACCGATGCTGCGCCCGTTCGCTTTGCACGGCAACATGCAGGCTTCGCACACGGCCGGCTTCGATGAATGCGCCTCCGGCCAAGGCGCGCATCGCTCAGCGCACGCTCACCGTCTCGCGCTTCCAGGCCGCGTCCTGCCAGCGCATGAACGGGCCGAGCGCCGACGCGTCGCCGGTCTGCCGCTCGGTGACGAGCGAGTCGAGGCGCACGACCTCGAAGCTGCGCTTCAGGCCGCGCTCGCCGCGCGATTCGCGCGCCACGAGGACCTGCTTGCCACCCGGCACCCAGCCCGCGAACTCGGCGTAGCCGAGGCCGGGCGCGTTCGTCGAAGGCGGCAGCACCTGCACGGCCCAGCCACCGGCCTGCTTGCGAAACAGCCAGAGCTCGCGCCAGGCATCCATCGGCTGGACCGCGAGCGCGAGCGCGTTGCCTTCGCGGTTGAGCGTGGCCGAGGCCGTCCAGACGATGCCGAAGGTGCAGCGCCTGACGAGCGGCGCGCTCGCGTCGTGCCTGGAATCGACGAGCGAGACGCAGGTCTGGCCATCTTCGCCCGGTGTCGTGACGATGGCGACGTTGCGCGCCGACGCCGTGGCCTGCGACGCTCCCGCCCAGCGCGAGGCACCGACACGGATGGCGGCGTCGTTCCACGCCGGCAGATCGTCGTCGGCGAGCTCGGCGCGCTCGACCGTCGCCAGCTCCGCGACCGCGCGCTGCGCCGCCTCGGCCGCCGGCTCGCCGCGCCGGGCATGCTCGTAAGCGAGGCTGCTCCAGACACTGGCGCGCCGCATCGAGACGCGGTTCTTCAGCAGCTTGGGCAGCTGCGCTTCGTCGACGCGATCGAGCACCTCGGCGCGCCAGGCGTCGATGCGCGGCCGCTCGCTGACAGGGGTTTGCGGATCGATGCATTCCGGCCGCGTCAGGCCGAGCGCAGCACGGGCACGCGCGGCCGGGTTCGACGGCATGGCGAGGACGCGGCGAAACGCGCCGCCGTCGTAGCAGATACGCATCGTGCCGTCGCGCTCGTAGCTCTTGAAGGCCAGGCCATAGCGCGTAGCGACTTCGAGGTGCGCGGCGAGCGCCGTCCCGGTGCGGCTCGGCGCCGCGCCTGAGGGCGCGCCCGTGACGCTGCCTGAAGAGGCACGCTGCGCAAGACGGTCGGCCATCGTGCCGATGGCGTCGAAGGCTTCGGCACCGGCTTCGCCGCGCAACATCTCGGGCGTCGCTGCCTTCAGGTAGGCGGCGGCGAAGCCGATGCCCAGCGCTTCTGCGCCCGGCGTCTCGCGCACGAAGCGGACGACGGCCATCAGCTCGGGCGCGTCGGCGGCAGCGACCGATGCGCGCCGCACCCGGCTCGCCTCGACGAAGCCGCCGCGCTCCCGCCGATAGTCCCAGACCAGCAGGTAGTCGAGCTTTTCGCCGCGCACTTCGAGCACCTCGCCTTGCCAGAGTTGCGCCTGCTGCGGCGCGGCGTCGTGCGGCCCGGCGCGCAGCGCGGTCTGATCGCGCAAGACGATCGCCAGCGATGCAGATGCCGGCGCCGGGGCCGGCACCGGCGCGATGGCGGCCGCGGGAATCACGGTCGCGGCTTCGGCCGAGGCCCCGGCAAGGAGGCCGGCGAGAAAACACAGGCACGCGCCGGCAAAGCTCAACGCCGCGAGCAGGAAGCCCTGACGCACGCTCATGTTGCCCCCTTGGCGCAGCGCGCCGTCCCCCCGAGGGGGAGCGAGCGCCTTGGGAGCGGCCCGGCGGCGCTCATTGCTCCTCCTTGGCGTCGGCGGCGTCGCCCGCGCCTGCATGGCGCTGGCCTGCGGTGTCGCCGGCGTTCAAGACCGCCTCGCGGCGCTGCCCGCCGAGCAGTGCGGCGCCGATGAAGCCGCCGCCGGTCGAAGGCGGCGCGATGATGACCTGGATCTTGTCCGAAAGCTTGTCGGCCATCGTCTTCTGGATCAGCAGCGGATGGCGCGTGATCAGCTCGCCCTCGCGCGCCATCTGCTCGGCGTTGGTGCGGCCGACCTTGTCCATGCGGTAGACCTCGGCATCGGCGAGCTTTTGCCGCGCGTCGGCCTCGCCGTTGGCCTCGATGCGGCGCGCCTGGGCGTTGCCTTCGGCACCCTTGATGCGCGTCACCTTCTCGGCCTCGGCCTCGAGCTGGCGCTGCTCGATCTGGCGCTGCTTGAAGGGCAGGACGTGCTTCATCGCTTCTTCCTGCGCCTTGGCGGCGATGATCTGTTCGCGACCCGCAGCTTCGGCGGCGACCTCGCGGCGGATCTTGTCGGCCTGCGCGACCAACTCGGTCTCCTTGACCTGCTTGTCCTTGAGGTCGAGCGTGTACTTCATCTTCTCGGTCGCCAGCTCCTCGGCGAGCAGGCCTTCCATGCCGCGCTTGTAGTCGGCAGGCAGGTCGACCTTGCCGATCTGCACGCCGCGCAGGACGATGCCGTTGGCGGCGAGGCGCGGCCGCAGCTCGGCCTCGACGACCTGCTGGATCTCGGCGCGCTTGGTCGAGAAGACCTCGCGCACCGTGTAGCGGGCGACCACCTTGTAGACGACACCC